>CAXTPG010000033.1:0-42298 GCA_964246015.1 uncultured Acetobacteraceae bacterium | reverse complement strand
GGTGGGTTGGATGACGGTGGCGTCGCTGCCGCCCAGGAGGTCGCCCAGGCCGTTGTCCAGGGTGGGCGAGGGGGTGCGGAGGGCGGTGCGGAGGGCTTCGGCGAAGGCTTCGGCGGTGGGGAAGCGGTCGGCGGGGGACCGGGCCATCGCCGTGGCGACGACGGCGTCGAGGGCGGGGGGGATGGAGGTTGCGAGGTCGGAGGGTCGGGGGGCCGGGTTGTTGAGGACGGCCTGCATGATGGTGGCCATGCCGCCGGTGAAGGGCTGCTTGCGGGTGAGGAGCTGGAAGAGGACGACTCCGGCGGAGTAGATGTCGGTCCGGGCGTCGACGGGAACGCCCTGGAACTGTTCGGGCGACATGTAGGCAGGCGTGCCCATGATGTCGCCCGCCTGGGTCATCGTGCTGCTTTCGATGCGGGCGATGCCGAAATCGGCAATCTTGACGCTTCGGTTGGCGGTGATGATGACGTTGGCGGGCTTGATGTCGCGGTGGATGACGCCGTGGCCGTGGCTGTAGGCGAGGCCGGCGAGGAGGCCGTCCATGAGGTGGCCGGTTTCCTGGACGTCCGGGGGGGCGTCGCCGTCGAGAAGGGCCTTGAGGGTGCGGCCGTCGACGAACTCCATGACGATGTAGGCGAGCTCGTCGGTTTCGGCGTAGTCGAAGACGCCGACGATGTTGGGGTGCTGGAGGCGGCCGGCGGCCTGGGCTTCCTGCTGGAAGCGGTTGAGCAGCTCCTTTTCCTCGCTGTCGGCGCTGTCGGGGAGGCGGACGGTCTTGATGGCGACCTTGCGGGAGATGATGGGGTCCCAGCCCTCGTAAACCGTGCCCATCGCGCCGCGGCCGAGGGTGCCGCGGATTTCGTACTTGCCGAGGCGGTCCATGGGCTAGAGGCCCGCCACCCGGGCGCCGGCGACTGCGGTGCCATCGCCGATGAGGGCGAAGGCGCCCCAGAAGAACGGATGGCCGAGGGTTGCGGGGAGGCCGGCGCCGGCCTCGTCCAGCAGCGCGATCTGGGCGCCGCGGAGGGATGCGGCCATGCCTTCCCTGCGGGCGCGTTCCATGGTCTGCGCGACCAGGTAGGCGCTGGCCTGGTCGTTGATGGACCAGTGGGTGGCGAGCAGCGAGCGTGCGCCTGCGAAGAAGAAGGCGCGGGCGAGGCCGGAGAGGCTTTCGCCGGCCGGACCCTGGGGCCCGGCGGAGTTGCAGGCGGAGAGGATGACGGTGTCGGCGTCGAGGTCGAGGGCGGCGATGGCCGACGAGGTGAGCAGCGCGCCGTTCGCGTCCTGCGCGCCGGCCGGGGCGGAGGTGATGATCGCGGGCTCGGCGATGCATTTGAGTTCGGCGGGCAGGAGGGCGTGCGAGGCGAAGTGGAGGACGCGGTAGTCCTTGAGGCTCGCCTGCTTCACGCGGGCGACGGTGAATTGCTGGTCCAGCAGCTCGTCGCCCGGGCTGCCGCCCAGGAGGGCGCGGGCGGCGGCGAGTTCGGGGCGGGAGAAGGGAAGGGCGGGGAGGCCGGCGAAGAGCTTCGCGTCCTCGGCGCATGATGGCGCGGAGAGGGTGCGGCGGGCCTGGGCCTGGGTGATGGGCTTGAAGCCGCCCATGCCGAACCAGGGGCGGTTGGCGCGGGAGGTGGCGGCGACCTTGCGGAGGCCGACGAAGTTGCCGGCGGCGGGCACGTGGGCGATGGACATGCGGCGAACGAGCCAGGGCGCCTTTGCGAGGTCTGGCCCGGCCGGGCCGGTGAGGAGGATGGCGAAGGGGATGGCCAGGAGGGGGCCGGTGGGGGCGACGACGAGGGCGGATGCGCCGTCGAGTTGTGCGGAGACGGGTCCGAGCACGGCGGCGTGGAGGGATTGGGCGGCCTGGCTGTCGAAGGGGGGCGGGCCGTTGGGGCCGGGTTCCACGCTCGCGCGGAGGCGCTTGACCAGGGCCGTGACCTGCGCGGGGGTCGCGGCGAGGGGGGCGGCGGCGATGGCGTTGCGGCGGATGGCGAAGATCCAGCCGCCGTCGTCGCCCATCGCGATGGCGACGAAGACCTCGTCGGGGCGGAGGGCGGATTGCACGGCGGCGGCGGGGACGGCGTCCTGGACGAGCTGGCCGAACCCGGGGGAGGCGGATTGGAGGGTCGCGTCGGTCTCGGCGAGGGTGATTCGGGCTTCGGCGATGCGGTCGTCGAGGTCTGCGGCGGGGATGCGGCCGAGTTCGGGCGGGGCGTCGCGGCGGCCGCGGAGGTCGCGCTGGCGTTCGAGTTCGCCGAGGCGTTCGGCGGAGTCCTGGCGGGCGCGGATGGCGGTGCCGACGCGGGGGTCGCGGGCGGTTTCGGCGAGGCGGGCGGAGCTTTGGGCGATCTGGAGGCTGGTGATGCCGCCCTGGGCGAGCTGCGAGGCCTCGAACATCTCGGCGAGGATGGCCTGGTTGCCGCGGGCGGCGGCGGCATACAGGGAAAGGCAGGGGTGGACGAGTTCGGGCTCGATGCCGGCCTTGATCTGGCGGAGGAGGGCGGCGCCGCGGCGGCATTCGGCAAGGCCTGCGTCCATGCGGCCCTGACGCTGAAGCTGGGCGGCGTGGAGGAAGAGGGTCGCGGCCTCGGGGCGGCTGCCGGGGAGGGCCTGGCCGAAGGCGCTGCTGGAGAGGGAGTAGCCGGCGGCGGATTCGTCCAGCTCACCACGGGCGCTGGCGCCGCTGGCGCTGGTGCGGAGGAGGCGGGCGGTGAGGGCGGGCTGGCGCATGTTCTGGCCGAGCGCGAGCTGAGTGGCGGAGCGGATGGCGGCCTCGCTCTCGGCGGTGCGGCCGAGGTCGCGGAGGGCGAGGGCGCGGTAGCGGCGGGCTTCCAGGAGGCCGATCAGGGCGTTCTGCTGGGCGGGTTCGATGATCGCGCCTTCGCCGGGGATGGGGTTGTTGACGCGGGCGACGCCGGCGCGGCCCAGGGCGAGGGTGGTTTCGGGTTGGGCGCGGGGGGTCAGGGCCTCGGGCGGGAGGAGGGCGGCGTAGCGGGTTTCGGCCTGTTGCAGGAGGGGCAAGGCCTTGTCGGCGTGGCGCTGGTTGTATTCGTGCAGGCCGCGGTAGTGGAGCAGGCGGGGGAGGGCGAGGGGGCTGCTGGCGCGGGAAGCGATGGCTTCGGCCTCGGTGAACAAGCCGTCGGCTTCGGCGTAGCGGCCCTGGTCGGAGACCTGGAGGGCGAGGGGGAGGAGTGAGGAGATGCGGTCGGGGCTGTCCTTGCCGAGGGCCTTCTGCTGGAGGGCGAGGGCGGCGCGGTAGGCCTGTTCGGATGCGGCGAAGTTCTCGGCCTGGTTGGCGCGGGTGCCGAGGGTGACGAGCTGCTCGTACTGGCCGACGTCGCCGGCGGTGAAGGCCTGGGCGGCGAGGCGGCGGGCGAGGAGGGCGTCGGCGCCGGAGGCGGGGAGGGTTGCCGCGGCCTCGGGCGCGACGGTGCCGGAGAGGACGCCGATGGCGCGGGGGAGGACGGGGAGGCTGGGCTGGATTCCGTCCGCGGTGTAGGCGGTGGCGCCGACGAGCGCGACCATCGCGATCTGCGGCCAGCCGCCGGCGCGGCGGGTGCAGGCGAGGACGTAGGCGGGGGCGCCGTTCAGGATGGTGGTGGGTTCGGGCGCGGCGCAGGACAGGCGCTGGTCGAGCGAGGTGCGCCAGGCGCCGGCGGTCGCGATGGATTGCAGGGTGGCGGCGTCGGCGGGGCCGGCGCGGGCGATGCGGGCGCTGGGGCTGGTGAAGGCGCCGCAGAAGACGAGTGCGCCGTCGGGACCGGTCTGTTGGGTGCAGGATTCGCCGGCGGCGTTGCGGCCGACGCCCTGGCCGCCGGGGGGGCCGGACCTGGTGTAGGACTCGGGCGGGGGGACGGCGCAGGCGGTGACGAGGACGAGTAGGGGGATGAGCGCGCGCATGCCTAGTAGTCCCGGTCGGAGATGTTGGGCAGGGCGAAATCGGGGTCGGACGGGTTGCGGGTGATGTCGATGGTGACGAGGTCGGTCGTGAAGAGGTCGGTGCGGAGGAAGTCCTGCACGATGACGATGTCGGGGCGGATGGTGCTGGGGAAGACGACGCGGACGCTTGGCTGGTCGGGCGTGGGTGGGGGCGCGGGTGTGGGCGTCGGCGGCACGATGGCGACGCAGCTTGCGGAGGCGATGGCGCAGCCGTTCATGGTGTAGGCGGTGTCGAAGACCGTGATGCGGGATGCGATGGCGGCGTCGAATCCGGTCCTGCCGCCGACGCTGCCGAGGAGCGCCGCGGAGCCGCCCTCGTCGGAGACGAGCAGGTCGGCGACGGCGAGCGTGCCGGTCGCGCGGCCGGCGTTCATCGCGAGCACCAGGTTCGTTGTCGTGCCGACCAGGTTGTTGAGCGCGATCGTGCCGCGGTCGACGGAGAGGCGGACCGTGGCGCGGGCGGTGGTGCCGGGGGTGAACGTGGTCGTTCCGGTCTGGCCGAGGGTGCCGCCCGGGCCGGTGACGGCGAGGGTGGCGGTGCCGGCGGTGATGGCGCCGCCCTGGATCGTGATCGACCGTGGCGCCGAGACGGACAGTGTCGGCGCCCGGATTGCGCCGGCGAGGGTCAGCGGGCCGGCGTTCGCGAGGTCGATCGAGGAGGCCGAGATGTCGGAGAGCGTGCCGATGGTGGTGGTGCCGCCCGAGGTGCCGAGCTGCACGGGCCCGGCGCTGGTTCCGCGCAGGGTTCCGGTCTGGAAGGTGTTGCCGGTCTGGACGAAGGAGGCGACGTCGAGGGTTGTGGCGTTGGCCGTGACGACGCCGGTCAGCACGACGGCCGGGGCGCCGGCCAGGTTTAGGGTTCCGACCGTGGCGACGCCCGCGATCGTGAGGGTGGGCGCGAGGTCCGTCAGTCCGAAGGTGCCGGGGACCAGTATGGTGCCGAGGCGGGCGATCCGGCCGGAGAGGATGGCGTCGCCGGACGATGTCAGGTTGAGGGTGTTGGCGGTGACGAGGCCCCCGGTCTGGGCGACGTTGCCGGCGATCACGGTGAGGGTATCGGCCCCGATGGCGCCGGCGAGCGTGAGGGCGCCGCTCGTCTGCAGCGTGACGAGGCCCGGGGCGGCCAGCGGGCCGGTGACGGTGAGCGGCGCCTGGTTCACGAACAGGATGTTGCCGCCGGGGGACTGGAGGTTGAGGGGCTGGCCGGTCGCGGTGATGCCGGTGAGGGCGGCGACGCGGTTCGTGCCGCCCAGCGAGACGTTCCAGGCCGATGCGGACAGGCTGCCGGCGGTGATGCCGCCGTTCACGGCGTCGACGGTGTTGCCGGCGAGGGCGCCGGCCGCAAGCGTCACTGTGCCCGGGGTGGTGAGCGTGCCGGGGGTGGCGGCCGTGCCGAGAGTGATGGAGGGCGCCGAGAGGCTGATCCCGCCGGCGCCGGAGACTGCGCCCGCGACGAGGAGCGGGGTGGTCGCGGCGTTCACGAGGGTGAAGGCGCCGGACGCGGTGGACGGGCCGAGGGTGGCGACCGCGTTCTGACCGTCGAGGCGGATCGTGGTGCCGGTGGCGGTCAGGCGCCCCACCTGCAGGCTGCCGCCGGTCGATTCCGTGATCGACCCGGCGCTGACCAGGTTCAGCGTGCCGACGTTCGGAAGGTTGAAGGTGCCGCCGATGGTGATGTCGCCGGTCGCGAGGCTGCCGACCTGCAGCGTGTCGGCGGTGATGGCCGAGGTGGTCGTGGCGGGCACGAAGCTGGTGAGGGAGAGGGGTGCGCCAGGGGTGCGCGTCGACAGGGCGACGGTGCCGCCGGGGGCGGAGAGGGACGCGCCGGGCTGGAGGCGGATGCTGTCGCTGGCGAGGGCGAGGGTGCCGGTGGCGCTCACGGGGGCGGAGACGGTGAGGGGCGTGCCGTCGACCAGGCTGAATGCGCCGCCGGCGGTGAATGCGCCGAGGCTCGTGATGGCGTTGGCGCCCTGGTTCAGGGCGGCGCTGCCGGCGGCGCCGGTCAGGGTGTCGGCGATGAGCGCGCCGCCGGGCTGGGTGATGGCGCCGGTGGCGGCGAGGTCGATGGTGGGGGCCGCGATCGTGCCGGCGAGGGAGAGGCCGCCGGTGACGTTCAGCGCGATGCGGACGGTGTCGGCGGCGGTGCCGGACTGGGCGAGCGACTGGCCGTTGCGGAGGCTGAAGCCGCCGGCGCTGGCGTAGGTTGCGAGGGTGCCGATGCGGTTGGCGGCCTGGTTCAGCGTGGTCGTGGTTGTGGAGGAGCCGGTCAGGGCGCCGGCGAGGATGGCGCCGCCGGGCTGGGAGACGGCGCCGGCGGAGGCGAGGGTGAGGGTGGCGGGCGCGGTGATCGTGCCGCCGGACTGGACGATGTCGCCGCGGATGGTGGTGAGGGCGACGTTGGGGGCCGTGACGGCGCCGGACAGGGTCATGGCGCCGATGCTGCTCAGGGCGATCGACGCGCCGTCGACGACGGGACCGGTGACGGCGAGGGCGGTGCCGTCCCGCAGGGTGAAGCCGCTGGTTGTGCTGAAGTCGGCGAGGGCGCCGACCTGGTTCGACTGGTCGAGCCGTGCGGAGGCGGCGGACCCGCGGAGGGTGGTGGCGATGACGCTGCCCTGCGTGCCCTCGGTGATGGTGCCGGTCACGAGGAAGGTGAGGGTGTTGGCGGTGACGCTGCTGTTGAGCACGAGGTCGCCGTTGACGGTGATGGTGACGTCGCCGGGATCGACCGGGGCGATGACGGTCAGGCTGCGGCCGTCGGTGAGGGCGAAGTCGCCGATGGTGACGAAGGGGCCGAGTTGGGCGATGCGGTTGGCGCCCTGCGTCAGGGACACGGACCCGGCGCTGCCGGCCAGGGTGGTCGCGGTGATGCTGCCGGCGGTCTGCGTGAGCGCTCCGGTCACGTCGAGCTGGACGGTGGTGCCGGCGGCGATGGTGCCGACGAGGTTCAGCGCGCGGGCGTTGGCGAGGGTGAAGGCGCCGGTCGTGGTGACGTCGCCGAGGGTCGCGAAGCGGTTGGCCCCGCCCAGGGAGGCGAAGGCGGCGGTGGCGGCGAGGGTGTTGGCGGTGATGGCGCCCGTTGTGGTCTCGGTTATCGCGCCGCTGCTGACGAGGCGGAGGGTGTTGGTTCCGGAGAGGTTGAAGGCGCCGTCGACGGTGATGGGGCCGGTGGCGGCGTTGCCGATCTGGAGGGTGTCGGCCGACACGGCGGAGGTGGCGCCGCCGGCGACGAGGCTGGACAGGGGGAAGGCGGCGCCGGGGGTGGCGGGGGCGAGGGTGACGGTGCCGTTGGCGGCGGCGAGGCTGCCGCCGCTGGCCAGGGTGATGGTGTTGCTGGAGAGGGTGATGGCGGGGGTGGGGCCGGTGGCCTGGACGGCGCCGGCAATGGTCAGGGGGCTGCCGTCGACGAGGGTGAATGCGCCGGCGGCCGTGAATGCGCCGAGGTTGGTGATGGCGTTGCCGGGCTGGCCGAGCGTGGCCGTGCCGACGGAGGAGCCGGTGAGGGTGGTGGTGGCGATGGCGCCGCCGGGCTGGGTGAGGGCGCCGCCGGTGGCGAGGTTGACGGTGGGGGCGGAGAGCGCGCCGGAGAGGGACAGTGCGCCGGCGGTGCGGAGGCTGAATGCGCCGCTGCCGGTGAATGCGCCCAGACCGGTGACGGCGTTGGTGGGCTGGTCGAGCGAGACCGCGCCGCCGGCGGACCCGATGAGGGTTGTGGCGGAGAGGGCGCCGCCGGGCTGGGTGATGCCGTCGGCGGCGACCAGGTTGAGTTGGGTGGCCGTCACCGTTCCCGTCGTCTGGGCGATGGTGCCGGGGCCTCCGGAGGCGGGGCGGGTGGCGGAGAGGGCGACGCTGGGGGCGGTGATCGCGCCGGACAGGGTGAGGGGGCCGGTGCTGGCGAGGGAGATGGCGGCGCCGTCGGTGACGGGGCCGGCGACGGTGAGGGCGGCGGCGTCGCGGAGCGTGAGGCCGGTGGTGGTGGCGAAGCTGCCGAGCGTCGCGACCTGGTTGGTCTGGTCCAGCCGGGCGCTGGTGGCGGCGCCGCGCAGGGTGGTGGCGGCGACGCTGCCGCCGGCGCCTTCGGTGATGGCGCCGCCCGAGGTGAGGATGACGGTTGCGCCGCTGACGGCGTTGTTGATGGCGAGGTCGCCGGCGGCGGAGAGCGTCGTGTCGGCGCCGCTGACGGGCCCGGCGATGGTGAGGGCGCGGGCATCGGTGAAGGCGAAGGCGCCGGTGCTGGCGAAGGGGCCGAGGTTCGTGACCTGGTTGGCCTGGGTGAGCGAGACGGAGGCGGCGGTGCCGGCGAGGGTGGGGGCGGTGATGCTGCCGGCGGTCTGGGTGAGGGCGCCGGTGACGTCGAGGCGCATCGTGCCGCCGGCGTCGATCGCGCCCGTGAGGTTGAGGGCCTGGGCGTTGGCGAGGGTGAAGGCGCCGGTGGTGGTGGTGGCGCCCAGGATCGTGAAGCGGTTGGCCCCGGCGAGGGTGGCGGAGGCGGCGCTTACGGCGAGGGTGTTGGCGGTGATGGCGCCGGTCGCGGTTTCGGTCACCGCGCCGCTGCTGACGAAGCGGAGGGTTCCGGTTCCGGAGAGGTTGAAGGCGCCGTCGACGGTGATGGGGCCGGTGGCGGCGTTGCCGATCTGGAGGGTGTCGGCGGACACGGCGGAGGTGGCGCCGCCGGCGACGAGGCTTGCGAGGGGGAAGGCTGCGCCCGGGGTGGCGGGCGCGAGGGTGACGGTGCCGTTGGCGGCGGTGAGGCTGCCGCCGATGGCGAGGGTGATGGTGTCGCTGGAGAGGGCGAGGGTGGGCGCCGGGCCGGCGGCGGAGACGGCGCCGGTGACCCTGAGCGGCGCGCCGTCGACGAGGCTGAAGGCGCCGGCGCTGGTGAAGGCGCCGAGGTTTGCGATGGCGTTGGCGGGCTGGTTCAGGGCGGCGGAGCCGGCGGTGCCGGTCAGGGTGGTCGTGGTGATGGCGCCCGCGGTCTGGGTGATTGCGCCGGTGGCGGCGAGGGTGACGGCGGGGGCGTTGACGGTTCCGGCGAGGGTGAGGGGGCCGGTGACGTCGAAGGCGATGGATGCGGTGTCGGTGACCGGGCCGGCGACGGTGAGGGCCTGGTTGTCGCGCACGCGGAGGCCGCCGACGGCGCTGGCGGCGCCGAGCGTGCCGATCTGGTTCGTGGGGGAGTCGAGGAGGACGGTGTAGTTCTGGCCTGCGACGGTGACGGTCCCGGCGGTGATGCCGCCCCCGGTCTGGGCGACGCCGGCGATGGAGGTCATGGAGAGGGTGGTGGCGGAGATCAGGCCCGAGCTTTGGACGATGTTGCCGTTGCTGGCGCCGGGGGTGGAGCTGGCGCGGCTGACGAGGGTGACGGTGGGGGCGGTGACGTTGCCGGCGATGCGGAGCGCGTCGCCGAAGCCGAAGGCCGTGTTGCCGGTGAGCGCGACGGAGGTGGCGTCGGTGACCGGGCCGGTGACGGTGAGGAGCTTGTTGTTCACCAGCGTGAGGCCGCCGGTGCTGGTGAATGCACCGAGCGTGTCGATGCTGAGGCGGTCCAGGCGGACGGAGGCGGCGCTGCCCTGAAGCGACGTGGCGGTGACGAAGCCTGTCGGGCTTTCGGTGACGTTGCCGGTGACGGCGAGGGTGAGGGCGCCGGCGGTGATCGTGTTGTTGATCGCGAGGTCGCCGGCGACGGTGAGGGTCATGTCCGGGGGATCGACGACGCCGGTGATGGTGAGGGAGCGGGCGTCGCGGATGGAGAGGCTGGTGGTGGCGACGAGGTTGCCGAGGTTGACGATGAGGTTGCCGGGCTGGTTGAGGGCGATGGAGGCCGCCTGCCCGGCGAGGGTGGCGGCCGCGAGGCTCCCGGTGGATTGGGTGAGGGCTCCGGTGACGTTCAGGGTCGCGGTGGTGCCGACGTTCACGGCGCCGGCCAGGTCCAGGGCCTGGGCGTTGGTCAGCGTGAAGGCGCCGGTGGTGCCGACGTCGCCCAGGGTCGCGATGCGGTTGGCGCCGCCGAGGGTCACGACGGGGGCGGTGGCTTCCAGGCGGTTGGCGGTCAGCGCGCCGGCGCCGGTTTCGGTGATGCTGGTTCCGCTGACCAGGCGCAGGGTGGCGACGCCGGAGAGGTTTGTGGGTCCGCCGATCGAGAGCGCGCCGGTCTGCCCGTTGCCGACCTGCAGCACGTCGGCCGTGACCGCGGATGCGGTTCCGCCGAGGCTCGACAGGGCGAAGGCCGTGCCGGTGGTGGCGGGGGCCAGGGTGACCGTGCCGCCGGGGGCCGAGAGGCTGCCTGCGGCGCCGAGCGCGATGGTGTTGCTGGAGAGGGAGAGCGCCGGGTTCGCGCCGCTGACGGAGACTGCGCCGGCGACGGTGAGCGGCTGCGCGTCGACGAGCTGGAAGCCGCCGACGGCGGTGTAGGCGCCGAGGTTGGTGACGGCGTTGCCGGCCTGGTTCAACGCGACGGCGCCCGTCGACGTGCCGGACAGCGTCGTCGCCGTCACGGTGCCGGCGGATTGGGTCACCCCGGCCGACGTCAGCGACACCGTTGGCGCGTTGAGCGTGCCGTTCAGCGTCAGCAGCCCGGCGGCGTTCAGCGTGATGCTGGTTGTGTCCGTCACGGGGCCGGTCACGGTCAGCGCCTGGTTGTCGCGGACCCGCAGGCCGCCGACGGAGGTGGCGGCGGCGAGCGTGCCGATCTGGTTCGTGGTGGAATCGAGCAGGATGGCGCCGGCCCCGGACAGGCCGAGGGTTCCGGCGGCGATGGTTCCGCCGGTTTGGACGATTCCGTCCTGCGAGAGCAGTTGGACGGTGGTGCCCTGGATGCGTCCGCCGGCGAGGACCATGTCGCCGGTGTTGGGGTTCGTCCCGTCGCGGATGGACCGGAGCGTGATGGTCGGCGCGGTGATCGAGCCGTTGACGTTGAGCGGGGGGGTGTTCGTGTCCCCCGGGCTGGAGGCGGTGATCCGGACCGAGGCCTGGTCGGTCACTGGGCCGGCGACGGTGAGGAGCGAGACGTTGTTGAAGCTGAACCCGCTGGTGGTGGTCCAGGCCCCGAGCGACCCGACGCTGTTGGTGCCGTCGAGCTGCACGGAGGCGGCGGTGCCGGTCAGGGTGTTGGCCAGGACCCGCCCGTTGGTTCCCTGGGTGACGGCGCCGGTTGCGTTGACGGCGAGGGTGCCGTTGCTCTGGAAGGCGTTGTTGAAGGCCAGGGCGCCGGTCACGCCCAGTGTGGCGTTGGCCACGAAGACGTCACCGTCGATGGTCAGCGCGCGGGCGTTCACGAGGTCGAGGGTGCCGGCGCCCGCAGTCGAGACGGTGCCCAGGGAGGTGATCTGGTTTCCCGCCTGGGTCAGGGCCAGCGATCCCGCGGTGGCTGTCAGCGTGCCCGCCGTGACCGTGCCGCCCGGCTGCGTCACCGCTCCGGTGGTGTTGAAGCTCAGCGTGCCTGCCGTCGACAGCGCGCCGCCGGCCAGTGCGACGCCGCCGGTCCCTGCCGACAGCGCGACTGAGGTGCCGGAGAGGGATCCCTGCACGGTGGTGGAGACGGTCGATGCGATCGACAGCGCGCCGCCGGCGGCGACCGGGCCGGTGACGGAGAGGGCGAGGGCGCTGTTGAGGGTCGCGGCGCCGGTGGTCGCGACGCCGGCGAGGGTCGAAACGCGGTTGGCGCCGCCGAGCGTGAGGGAGGCCGCGGTGGCGGCGAGGGTGGGGACGACCAGGACGGCGCCCGCGCCTTGGGTGACGGCGCCGGACGACAGCAGCGTCAGCGCGGTGGCGTGGCCGGTGAGGTCTACCGTTTCTCCCGCTTTGCCGGCGGTGAGGGCGCCGCTGGCGGCCGAGCCGATGCGGAGGGTGGTCGCGGTCACGGCATCGATTGCGGCCTGGGAGAGCGAGAGCGCGCCGATGGTGGCGGCGCCGGACGTCAGCTCGACCGGGCGGGCGGCGGTGAGCGGGGCGAAGGCGACGGTGCCGCCGGGTGCCGCGATGGTCGCGCCGGTGCCGAACAGCACGCCGTCCGCGGTGATGGCCGCGGTGCGGCCCGTCCCGGCGCTGACGGCGCCGGCGACGACGAGCGGCGGCGGCCCGGCGGTCCCGCCCAGCGTGGTGGTGAGTGCGAAGTCGCCGGTGGCGGCGAAGGCGCCGAGCGTGCTCACGAGGTTGGTGGCGCTGGTGAAGGCGGCGTCGGTCGCGCCGCCCGTGAGCGTGGGGGTCCGGAGGGTGCTGGCGGCGGCCTGGGTGATGGCGCCGGCGATGTTGAGCTGGACGGTGCCGGCATCGTTGAGGAGGGTGCCGGTGAGATTGAGCGGGCCGGTGCTGCCGAGGGTGAAGCCGGTGGCGGTGTGGAAGTCGCCGATGGCCGAGACGGCGGCGCCGGTGGCGGAGAATGTCCGGCCCTGTCCCTCGAGGCTCGTGGCGGTGAGCGAGCCGGCGGTGCGGACGATGTCGCCGCTCGTGCCCAGGTTGGTGCCGTTGTAGGAGTCCAGGCGGACGGTCGCGCCGGTGATGTCGGCGGCGAGCGTCATGGTGCCGGTGGAGGAGAGGTTGACGGTGGCGCTGGAGGCGATCGCGCCGGATACGGTGAGGGCGGCGCCGGTGTGCAGCGCGAAGCCGCCCGGGGCGGTGGCGCCGGCGATGACGGGGATGGTGTTGCCGCCGTTGCTGAGATCGATGCTGGCTGCGGCGCCGGAGATGCTGCCGGCGCGGATGGCTGCGGTCTGGGTGATGCCCGCGGCGGATTGCGCGACGAGGGTACGGGCCGCGCCGTAGTCGAGCAGGACGCCCACGCCGTTGGCGTTCAGGTTGACGGCGCCCGTGGTGGCGGATCCGAGCTGCAGCACGGTGGATTGCAGGTTGTTGACGTTGGAGCCGTCGATCGCGAGCGCGTTCGGGTTGGCGGCGCCGAAGGCTGCGCCGACCTCGATCGGGCGGTTGGCGGTGAGCGGGCGGAGGGCGATGGTGCCGTTCGGCGCCGAGAGGAGGGCACCGCCGTTGGGGGTGAGGCGGAGGAGGTCGGTGACCAGGGTCATCGTGCGGCCCGACGGCACGACGACCCCGGCGGTGACGTAGCCGCCCTGGATCTCCAGCAGACCGGTGGTGGTGATCGCGATGTCGCCGGTCCCGGCCACCAGGCGGTTGTTTCCGCCGATCGCCTGGATGACGTTCGACGTGCTGGTCAACGCCAGCGAGCCGACGGTCCCGTCGATCAGGGTGGTGTCGACGACGCTGCCCGCGCCCTGGGTGATTGCGCCCGTGGTCCGGAGGCGCAGCCGCCCGGTCACGTTGCCCAGCAGCGACACGCCGCCGGGCGCCGTCTGGAAGGTGACGCCGCCGCTTGCCGCCACCGTCACGCCGGCATCGACGCGGGCGAAGTTGCCGGCGTCGAGCGTCAGCGTCTGTGGGCCGCTGGCGCCGGGGTTGGCCAGGTTGACGGAGGAACTGACGACGATGGAGTTGTCGGCCTGCACGGTGACGTTGGCCGTCTGCGCCTCGATCGATGCGGGCGTGATCACGGTGCCTGCGCCGCCGGTGCTGCTGATCGTGACGTCGGTTGGGTCGATCAGGAGGTTGCCCGCGGTTCCGTGCGGGGCGCCGGCGTCGACGCGCCCGGTCAGCGCGACGGTGCCGCCCGATATCTCGACGGCGCCGCCATCGCCGCGCTCGCGCCCGCCGCGGGCGAAGACGCGGCCGTCGAAGGTCGTGGTGCCGCTGGACAGGAGCTTGACGGTGCCGCCGTTGCCGGACAGCCGGGCGTTGGCGGCGATGGTGGCGCCGGGTTCGACGGTGACGGTGCGGGTGGCGGTGCGGTTGCCGATGATGACGGTGCCGCCGTTGGCGGTGATGCGGGCGGGGGCGGCGACGGTGACGGCGTCGGTTGCGGTGGCGAGGACGGTGCCGCCGCCGTTGGTGGACACGCGGCCCTCGATGCGGACGGAGCCGCCGACGCCGGCGACGATGACGGTGCCGGGGCGGCCCTCGGCGGCGTTGGCCTGGAGGCGGCCGCCGGCCTGGACGAGGGTCTGGACGAGGCCGTCGGCGGCGGCGGCGGTGAGGGTGACGCTGCCGCCGTCGGCGACGACGGTGCCGGTGTTGGTGACGAGGGCGGTGACGGGCTTGCCGTCGGGGCCACGGGGGGCCTGGCGGACCTGGCCGGTGACGTCGATGGAGAGGAGGCCGTCGCCGTAGAGGTCGACGGTGTGGGTTTCGGCGCCGGCGAGGACGGCGCGGCCCATGCGGGCGCTGATGACGCCGGAGTTGGCGACGCGGGGGGCGACGAGGGCGGCGAGGCCGGCCTCCTTGACGGTGATGGTGCCGGCGTTGGTGACGGCGGCGTCGGGCCGGGGGGCGATGTCGAAGACCATGCGCCCGGCCATGAAGTTGGGCGTGGTGATGCCGGCGGCGCTGACGATGAGGCCGGCGGCGTCGACCTGGGACCCTTGGTGGAAGACGACGCCCGACTGGTTGGTGATGACCACCTGGCCGTTGGCGGAGATCCTGCCGGCGATCTGGGACGGGTCCGGGCCGGTCACCCGGTTGAGGATGACGGCGGTGCTGTTGGGCTGCTGGAACTGTACGGCGTGGGCGCTGCCGACGTCGAAGCTGCGCCAGTCGATGGCGGCGCGCTGGGTGGATTGGGCGACGGTCGTCTGGGCGGCGGTCTGGCCGATGCTGGCGGTGCCGCCGACGACGATGCCGCCGGCGGGGCGGGCCGTCGGGGCGGGCTGGGCGATGGCGGGGGAGGCGAAGACGAGGACGAAGGCGGCCTGGAGCGCCGTCGTGCGCAGCAGGCCGGCGCGGCCGCGGGCGGCGGGGTGGAGGGTCAGGCCGGGCGGCTTGTTTCGCATGTCTCGACCCCTAGAACCGCGTCACGACCCGCCAGTAGAACGCGTCGGCCTTCAACGGCGAGATGCCCGGGCCGCTGCCGCGGACGAAGCGGGTGTTACGATGCACGCCTTCCAGCCCGAATTCGGTGAAGCGCGTCACCGTCACGCGGACGCCGAGGCCCATCGAGGAGAGTTTGGCGTTGGCGTCGAGCGCCTGGTTCTCCCACGTCTGACCGTAGTCGTAGAACGCATAGTATTGCGCCGAGATGGGGATGGTGCGGCCGAAGACGTCAAGGTCGTGGGCGGTGTTGAGCTGGAGTTCGGCCGAGAGGACGAGGGCGTTGTCGCCGGTGACCTCGCCCGAGTAGTAGCCGCGGTTGAACTCGGCGCCGCCGAGGAAGAATTTTTCGGCGGGCGGGAGGACGTCGCCGGAGACCTGGCCCAGGGCGCGGCCCTTGATCGAGACGCTGGCGTTGGTCCAGGCCTGGAAGAGGGTCTGGACGCGGGAGAGGTCGAAGTTGAGCTTGGTGAAGTCCACCTTCTCGTTCAGGCGGCTGGCGGTGGGTTCGCCGTTGCTGGATGCGCCGAGGCTGGGGAGGCCTTGCGAGAGGCGGACGGCGACGCTGTTGAGGGCGGGCCGGTCGTCGCCGAGCAGGCCGTCCTGGAGGGCGTAGTCGGTGCCGAGGCGGACGATGCGGAGGGAGTCGCGGCCGGTGCGGATGCTGGTGCCGCCGGGTCCGCTGTTGGTGCGGATGTCGGTGTCGACGGCGTCGAGCGCCAGGGAGACGTTGAGGGTCTGCTGGCGGGCGCGGATGACGGGGTAGGTGAGGGCGGCGCCGTAGACGGCGGTGGTGCCGTGGTAGCCGATGTCGCGGAGGAAGGAGGCGGGGTTCGCCTCGCCGTAGCCGCCATAGGCGCGGAGGCGGAGGCCGGAGCCGCCGAGGAAGACCTCGATGGAGCCCTGGCCGAAGTTCTGGGTGTTGCCGCTGGTGTGGTAGGCGGTGACCTGGGTGCGTTCGCCGAGGGAGGTGAGGCTGTCGACCTCGAGGACGCCCAGCACCTGCTCGGTTCCGGTGAGGCGGAAGGCGCGGTTGTCGGCGCTGAGGAGGCCGGAGAAGGTCTTGCGCTCGACCTGGGCGACGAGGGTAAGGGCGCCGGGTTCGGCGGCGGAGGGCTGGAGGATGGCGCGGAGGGTGACGCCGGGGACGTCCTGGGCGAGGAGGAGCCAGCGTTCGAGGGTTGCGGTGTCGATGGGACGGACTTCGGTGAGGCGGCGGAGGAAGCGGAGAACCTGGGTGCCGGCGGGTCCGATGTCGCCTTCGAGCTTCACGTCGGTGATGCGGCCCTCGATGACGGTGAAGCGGAGGGCGCCGCGGGCGTCGACGGCGGCGGTGACGCTGGTGAGGGCGAAGCCGTCGGCGCGGTAGAGGTTGAGGAGGGCGGTGCGGGCGGCCTCGATCCGGGCGACGGGGGTGGCGGGGCCGATGAGGCCGGCGGTGATTTCGGCGGTGCGGGGGCCGGCGTAGGCGGTGGCGCCGTCGACGGCGACGCTGCGGATGGCGACGGAACCGGTGAGGCCGGCGGTGGGTGTCGCCGGGCCGGGGGTGGGGAGGGAGGGGGCGAGGCTGGGGGGCGTGGGCGGCAGCGCGCGCGGGATGGGCGAGCCCTGCGGCAGGACGCCGCCCAGGCCGGATTGTTGTGCCATGGCGCCGGTTGCCCAGAGCGTCATGGATGCGCACACCATGGCGACGGTGCAGATCGGGCGACTCGCGCTCATTCGGGCCTTTGCTCCGGCCATCACCGCTCCGCTGCCTCGTAACCCTGTTCGAACGTTTTGAGGCTAGCGTGAGATGGCGCGCCGGGCAAAGCCCTTTCCCGGTGATTCGACGGGGTTGGGTGAACCGTTGCCGATCTGCCGCGTGGGCCGGACGATCGTATCAGCCTCATTCGGTTCGGGCGGGCGTTGATTGCAACCCGTGCGTGTGGCGATTGGCGGTGCGGACGGGGGTGCGGGAGTTTGGTTGCTGGGGTTCAGGCGTCTTTCTTTACGTTCCAGAAGATGGAGAAGCCGCTCAGGACCTGGGTGAGGGTGGTTCGGTAGGCGGTAGCCTGGAAGTATTGGCCTAGGGGGATGTAGGGGACCGTTTCGAAGGCGCGGGTCTGGAGGGCTGCGGCGATGCGCTTCTGGGCATCGAGGTCGGGGGCGGCGAACCAGTCGTCGCGGAGGCGTTCGATCTCGGGGTCGTCGGGCCAGCCGAACCAGGCTTTTTCGGCGTTGGCGCGGAGCATGAGGTTGGCGGCCGGGCTGGCCTGGTCGACGCCGGCGCCGAAGGTGAAGAAGAGGCTCCAGCCGCCCTGGTCGACGGGGTCCTTCTTGGCGCGGCGGGTGAGGAGGGTGCCCCAGTCGGTCGCCTGGTAGTCGACGTTCATGCCGATGCGCTTGAGCATGTCGGCGCCGACGTCGGCCATGGCCTTGAGGTTGGGGAAGTCGGTGGGGACGATGAGGGCGACGCGCTCGTTGTTGTAGCCGGCGGCTTTCAGGGCCTGCTTCACCTTTTCATAGTCGCGGGGGGCGGTGAGGGCCTGCATGCCGGCGTCGCTGGCGAGCGGGGTTCCCGGGGTGAACATGCCGGCGCCCTCGCGCCAGAGGGTGCGGTCGTCGCCCATGAAGGAGGTGAGGAAGTCGGACTGGACGATGGCGCCCAGGACGGCGCGGCGGATGGCCGGGTTGTTGAAGGGGGGTTGGAGGTGGTTCATCCGCATGAGGGCGATCTGCCCGGCGGGATCCTGGACCTCGACCTTGATGCCCGCGTTGCGGCGGAGGAGGGGGAGGAGGTCGGCGCTGGCGTAGTCCCACCAGTCGGTCTCGTTGCGTTGCAGGGCGGCCGATGCGGTGGCCGGGTCGGGGACGGTGGTCCATTCGACGCGGTCGAGGTGGACGATCTTGGGGCCGGCGGTGCGGTCGGGGGTGCCGGAGGCAAGGGGGACGTAGCCGGCGAAGCGTTCGTAGACGGCGCGGGAGCCGGGGACGCGCTCATCGGGCTTGAAGCGGAACGGGCCGCTGCCGACCATGTCCGTCACCTGGGTGTTGGCGTCGGTGCGGGCGAGGCGTTCGGGCATCATGGCGGGCATGTAGACGCCGGATTTCGCGAGGGCGTCGGGGAGGAGGGGGAAGGGGCGCTTCAGGCGGAACACGATGCGTTTGTCGTCGGGGGCGGAGAGGTCGTCGGTGGCGGCGAGGAGGGCCTGGCCGTAGGTGTCCTTCGAGCCCCAGCGGCGGATGCTGGCGACGCAATCGCGGGCAAGGACGGGGGTGTTGTCGTGCCACAGAAGGCCGTCGCGGAGGGTGAGGGTCCAGCGGAGGCCGTTATCCTCGACCACGTGGCCGGCGACCATCTGGGGGGAGAGCTGGTACTTGCCGTCCATGCCGTAGAGGGTGTCGAAGACCATGAAGCCGTGGTTGCGGGTAACGTAGGCGGTGTTCCAGTGGGGGTCGAGGGTCGAGAGGTCGGCCTGGGGGATGAAGCGGAGGGTGCGGGCGGGCTGGGCCAAAGTGGGGGTGGCCAGGGTGGGGGTGACCAGGGCTGCGGCGCCGGCGGCGAGGAGGGTTCTGCGCTTCATGGGGGGTTCCTGCGGGCCGGGGGGGGTGTGCTGCGACGGGCCGGCGGGACGCCGGCGCTACGAGGGGTGGTCATGCGATTGGCCGGCGGGACGCCGGCGCTACGGGGGTCAGTAGGCTTTCAGGAGGCGGTCGATGTAGTCGAGTTCGGGCTGGGGGCGGGTCCGTTCGGCGCCGCGGCGGCGGAGTTCTTCCTGGAGGGCGCGGGTGCGGGCCATCTCCATCTGGTCGGGGACGCGGACGTCGCCGCTTTCCTCGGTCCCGCTGACGCCCTGCTGCTGCAGGGGGCGGCCGAGCGGGTCGCGGCGGGTGGTGCGGCGGCGGTTGGGGCCTGGTTGTTCACCGGGGCGGGGACCGGTGGTCTGGCCGTCGCGGTTGCCCTGGGCGTTGTTGCCGGGGCCCTGGCCGTTGCCGTCGCCGTCGCCGAACTCCTGGCCCATCTCGCCTTCGCCGCCTTCCTCGCCTTCGCCGGGCTGCTGGCCGCGGCCGAACTGGCGGGCCATCTGCTGGCCCATCTCGCGTCCGCCCTTCTGCAGGGCCTCGATGGCGCGCTGCTGGGCGGCGCCGGCGGCGGCGTCGCGGCCGTCGGCGAGGGCCTGGCCTGCTTCCCGCATGGCGGTGTCGGCCTCGCCCAGGGGGGCGGGAACCTGGCCGGTGAGGTCGCCGAAGCGCTGCATCAGCTCGCCCAAGGCGCGGCGCATGGCGCGCTGGGAGCGCTGGTCCTGCTCGCGCCGGGCTGCGGGGTCCTGATTGGGCTGGGGGGGCTGCTGCGGGCGGGCCTGCTGCGGCTGTTCGGCCCGGCCGCGGCTGCGGTCGAGCAGGTCGCCCTCCCGGCGGACCATGTCCTGCACGGCGTCCTGCTGCTGGCGGCCCTGCTGGCGGCGTTCGGCGTTGCGCTGCTCGCGCTGCTCGCCGGCTTCGGGGCGGGCGTTCTGGAGCTGTTCCAGCAGGCGCTCCAGCTCGGCCATCTGCTTCTGGGCGTCGTCCATGCGGCCTTCGCGGGCGGCGTCCTGGAGCTGCTGTGCCATGCGGTCGAGGTCGCGGCTGTTCATCTGCGGAGATTGCGGGTCGAAGGGCATCTCGGTGCCCTCGCGCCGGGCCTGTTCGGCGAGGGCCTCGATGTGCTTCTGGATGGCTTCGCGGAGCTCGGCCATGCGGCGGTCCAGCTCGGCCTGCTTTTCGGCGTTGGCGGGGTCCTGGCGGGCGGCCTCCATGGCGTCGCGCATGGCCTGGCGGGCCTGTTCGAGCGCGCGGGCGGTGCGGTCGCTCGCGCCTTCCTCGAGCGCCAGAGCCAGGTCCCACATGCGGGCCTGCGCCTCGTCGACCGCGGCCTGGCCGCGTCCGCGTTGCAGCAGGGCGCCGATGGCCTTCATGTTGAGGTAGATGCTGGCGTTGTTCTCGTAGGCTTCCGGGTGCTCGGCGACCGCGTCGATGGCGATGCGGGCGGCCCGGCGCTCGTCGGGGGTGAGGCTCAACTGCTTGCGGATGGCGATGACGGCCTGGGCGACGGGGTTGGTGAAGGCGCGCTCCGGCAGGTCGAGCGGGGCGGGGGGGCTGGCGCCGGTCTGGCCGGCGGCGTCTTTGGCGACGATGCGGGCGAGGACGGGGAGCCCGGCCCAGGGATGGGCGGTCAGGTCCTGGACGACGGAGCCGCGGGCCTGTTTCGGGCTGCCGCCGACGGGGGCGGGGACGATGATGGGGTCGGCGCTGGGGCGGTCCTTGAGGCGCAGCTCGATCGCGGCGGACACGACGCCGTAGTCGTCGGTGGCGCGCCAGGACATGCGGGTGAGGGTTGTGGAGCGGCCATTGGCCTGGGCGGCGGCGGGCGGATCGGAGAACTCGGCGGTGGGGGGGCGGTCGGGGATGACGTTGAGCGCCCAGGCGGCGAGGTCCAGGCCGTTGCGGCGGACGGCGAGGCGGCCGGGAGCTGCGACATCCCGCTCGGCCTGCCAGCTTGCGTTGTCGAGCGCGCGGAACTCGGTGGCTTCGGAGTCGAGGGTGAGGGCCGGGGCGCCGCGTCCGCCGGTGACGCTGACGGTGAGGTGGGAGGCGGTGGGGATGGTGGCGGCGGGGCTGCCGGGGTGGAGGAAGACGGGAGGCAGGCCGGTGTAGGTGGGGGGTGTGACCCAGGCCTGGACGACGGTGCCCGGGGCGGCGGGGCCGGCGGGGAGACCGGGGACGATCGCGGCCCAGAGGCGGTTGGGGGCTTCGCGCCCGGCGATCACGACGGCGGCGGCGAGGGCGACGACGACGAGGCCGCGGAGGGCCCAGGAGTCGCGGGCGGCGAGGCCGGGGCGGGGGCGGCCGACGCGGAGGCGGCGGACCTGGCCCATGAGTCGGGCCTGGTGGACGCGCCAGACGGCTTCGGATTCCGGGGTGCCGGCGGCGGGGCGGTCCTGCAGGGCCGAGAGGGGGCGGTGGCGGAGGCCGGATGCGCGTTCGAGCCGGCGGTCGATGGCTTCGGCGCCGGGGCGGGCGAGGCGGCGGAGGCCGCGCCATAGGAGGGCGGCGGCGAGGAGGAGGACAAAAGCGGGGAGGATAATGCGGGGCCAGGGGGGCAGCCAGGATGGCAGGTCGAGCAAGGCGAGGACGGCGTAGGCGCCGAGCACGCCCAAGGGGGGCCAGGCGATGGGCCAGAGCTGTTCGAACCACAGGGCGGCGCGCGCGGCCGCGCGTTTTCCGGCCAGGCCGGGGAGTCCGGGGGGGGACGCCTGGTCGGGCGTCACCCGAGCCAGTCCGGGATGGTTTCGTCGGCCCACATGGCTTCCATGGCCTGGCGCGGGCGGATCAGGGCCCAGCGGCCGGCGTCGATCAGGACCTCGGCGGCGAGCGGGCGGGCGTTGTAGGTCGAGCTCATGACGGAACCATACGCACCTGCGTCGAGGATCGCCACACGCGCGTTGGGGGCGAGTTCCGGGAGGTGGCGGGCGCGGGCGAAGGTGTCGCCGGTCTCGCAGACGGGGCCGACGAGGTCGGCGGGGGAGACGGGGGCTGCGGCGTCGGCGGCCGCGAGGGGGACGACGCCGTGCCAGGCGTCGTACATCGCGGGGCGGAGCAGGTCGTTCATGGCGGCGTCGAGGACGACGAAGCGGCGGCCGGCGGTGCGTTTCTGCAGGAGCACGGAGGCGAGGAGGAGGCCGGCCCCACCGACGAGCCAGCGGCCGGGTTCGACCGCCAGTTCCAGGTCCATGCCGGCGAAGGCGGTGGCGATGGCGCCGGCGAGGGCGGCCGGGCCGGGGGCGGGCTGGTTGCGGTAGGGGATGCCGAGGCCGCCGCCGCAATCGACCATGCGGACGCGTTGGCCGGTGGCGCGGAGGGCGCGGACGAGGTCGGCGGTGCGGGCGTAGGCGGCGCGGTAGGGGGTGGTGGAGAGGATCTGGCTGCCGATGTGGAGCGCGAGGCCCACGGGTTCGATGCCGGGGAGGGTGGCGGCGTGGGCGTAGAGGGCGGGGGTCGCGTCATAGGCGATGCCGAACTTGTTGTCGGCCCGGCCGGTCGTGATCTTGGCATGGGTGCCGGCGTCGACGTCCGGGTTGATGCGGATGGCGATGCGGGCAATCGTGTTCGTGGATTGGGCGAGGGCGGAAAGGGTTTCGAGTTCCTCCGCGCTTTCGACGTTGATCTGGCCGATGCCGGCTTCGAGGGCGGCGCGGAGTTCCCACTGCGCCTTGCCGACGCCGGAGAAGACGATGTGGGCGGGGGGGATGCCGGCGAGGAGGGCGCGCCGGAGTTCGCCGCCGCTGACGACGTCGGCGCCGGCGCCGGCCTGGTTGACGAGGCGAAGGATGGCGAGGTGGTCGTTGGCCTTGACGGCGTAGTGGATGCGGGCGGGGAGGCGGGCGGCGTCGAGGGCGGCGCGGAGGACGGCGAGGCGGGCGCGGATATGAACGGCCGAGATGACCCAGGTGGGGGTGCCGGCGTGGTCGGCGATGGCGTTGAGGGGGACGCCGTCCATGAGGAGGCCGTCCATGGCGTGCATGGCGAGGTGGGGGCGGGCTGCGACCAGCTCGGGCGTGGTGGGGTCTGGGTCGACGGGGAGGAGGGAGGCGGACATTTGGGGAATGTAGGGGGGCGGGGCTTGGGCGTCATCCCTGATGGTGGGGGTGGGATGGGGGATGGCCGGGATTGGCCGAAAGCGGACCGTCAGGTTTGTAGCAGGCGAGAGGGAAGAGCGGACGTTTGCACGTCGGCTGTGATTCGCTGCTCCTCGTTGCCTAGAGGGCTGCGCGACTGGGCCATCGGTCAGGCGACGAAAACCTCAGCAAGCGTAGGGTGGGGTGCTCTTCCGCACCCCACCATCAGCCCGGAGCCGGTGCGGTCATTCCGGCTCATCCGCTACCTCTCCAAATCCGCCGGTATCATCATCGGCCAGCGCCCAATTTGCCGGGTAATGCCCCCGCCCGACGGCTCGCGTGAACGAGGAATGCGGCCAGTCGACCGCCCTCGCCACAAGACCGTGTTTGACCGGATTGAAATGGACATAGTCGACGTGTCGCGCGAAGTCGTCGGGATCACGCACCGTATGCTCCCAGAACCGGCGTTGCCACAGTCCACGCTCTCCCTTCGCGGCGCGGGACTCGGAGCGGCTTTCGCCAGCCGGGATCGCTGCCGAGAACCATCGCTTGATGAGCGTCCATCGCAACGAATAACCGGCGTCGCCGTCGGGTAAGGTCCAGACCGCATGCATGTGTTCGGGCAGCACGACCCACGCATCGATTTGGAACGGATATAGGCGGCGTGTCCGGACGACGGCTGCGCGCAAGGCGGCGATCTCCCGCACGAGTAGGTCGCTGCGGCGATCGGCCAGGGCCAGGGTGAAGAAGTACGTTCCTCCCGGGACGCGATGGCGGCGGTAGTCGGGCATGCGTCAGGTGTTGGAATTTTGTATCGTGGCGTTGCTTGTCGCATCGGTTTGGTGGGGTGCGGAAGTGCACCCCACCCTACGGCTGAACGCCAGGGTGGCATGTCTGTTTTTGGCATCGGTTTGGTGGGGTGCGAACGTGCACCCCACCCTACGGCCCGTGGGAACAGGTCTTGGGCTGATGTTTCCGCAAGGCAGCCGCAAGGCATCCCAATGTGGCAGAGAGGCACATCTAACCGGATGCGTCCAACGCCCTGCTGCTGGTCGGGGTGGCGACGGCGCTAGCGGGAAGGGTACGCGCGAGGATAGGTGACCTCGTTGGCCGGGCCGGGGGCGGAGGGGGCGCCTTTCTTGCCGCAGCTGGCCAGCAGGAGGGCAGCGAGGAGCATCGTGGCGAGCTTCATGCCAGGGCCTGCTGCCAGCGTTGGGCCTGGGCGGCGACGTTGGTGGGTGCGGTGCCGCCGAAGCTGGTGCGGCTGGCGACGGAGGCGTCGACGGTCAGGACGTCGAAGATGGCCTGGGTGATGCCGGGTTCCTCGGCCTGCATTTCTTCGAGGGTGAGGGTGGCGAGGTCGATGCCTTGGGCTTCGGCGCGGGCGACGAGGCGGCCGGTGACGTGGTGGGCGGTGCGGAACGGGACGCGCAAGACGCGGACGAGCCAGTCGGCGAGGTCGGTCGCGGTGGCGTAGCCGCTGCCGGCCATGTCGCGCATGCGGGCGGTGTCGGGGGTGAGGTCGCGGACCATGCCGGCCATGGCAGCGAGGCTGAGGCTGAGGGCGTCGGCGGCGTCGAAGACGGGTTCCTTGTCCTCCTGCATGTCCTTCGCGTAGGCGAGGGGAAGGCCCTTCATGACCGTGAGCAGGGCGACGAGGGCGCCGGTGACCCGGCCGGTCTTGGCGCGGGCGAGTTCGGCGGCGTCCGGGTTGCGCTTCTGCGGCATGATGCTGCTGCCCGTGGTGAAGGCGTCCGACAGGCGGATGAAGCCGAAGGGGGCGCTGCACCAGATGATTATCTCCTCGGCGAGGCGGGACAGGTGCATGGCTGAAATGGCGGCGGCGGCGAGGAACTCGAGCGCGAAGTCGCGGTCGCTGACGGCGTCGAGCGAGTTGGCGGTGGGGCGGTCGAAGCCGAGGGACGTCGCGGTCATGGCGCGGTCGATGGGGAAGCTGGTCCCGGCGAGGGCGGCGGAGCCGAGGGGGCATTCGTTGAGGCGGGCCCGGGCGTCGGCGAGGCGGCCGCGGTCCCGGGCGAGCATTTCCACGTAGGCGAGGAGGTGGTGGCCGAAGGTGACGGGCTGCGCCGTCTGGAGGTGGGTGAAGCCGGGCATGGGGTCCGCCGCGTGCTGGGCGGCGCGGTCGGCGAGGGCGCGCATGAGGTCCTGGATCTGGGCGTCGAGGCCGTCGATGCTGTCGCGGACCCACAGGCGGAAGTCGGTGGCGACCTGGTCGTTGCGGCTGCGGGCGGTGTGGAGGCGTTTCCCGGCCTCGCCGATGCGGTCGACGAGGCGGGATTCGATGTTCATGTGGATGTCTTCGAGGTCTTCGACGAAGGGAAAGCGGCCGGCCTCGATCTCGGACGCGATGGCGTCGAGGCCGTCGCGGATGGCGGTTTCGTCTTCGGCGGCGATGACGCCGGCGCGGGCGAGCATGGCGGCGTGGGCGAGGCTTCCCTTTATGTCCTGACGCCACATCTTGCGGTCGAAGCCGATGGAGGCGTTGATGTCCTGCATGATGACGGAGGGGCCGCGCGCGAACCGGCCCCCCCATTGGGCGTTGGCCTGGGCGTTGCGGCGCGTGTCATCGGGAGTGGGCGGCGTGTTCAAGGAGGCACCATGATCGAGGTTGGACGCCGGGCCGTGGGGCTTGTGGCGGGCGCGACCCTAGCTTCGGGCCTGTTGCCGCGCAAACCGCTGGCGGCGGGGGAGGCGCTGGGCGGGATGGAGCGGATGAAGCCCGCGGCGGGGACGGCGGTGCCGGAGCTGCAGATCAGGTTGCCGGACGGGACGGTGCGGACGCTTGCGGACTATGCGGGACGGGGAGTCGTGCTGAACCTGTGGGCGACGTGGTGCGTGCCGTGCGTGGCGGAGATGCCGGCGCTGGACGAACTGGCCCGGTTGGTGGCGCCGGGGATTGCGGTGCTGCCGCTGTCTTCGGACCGGGGGGGTGCTGCGGCGGTTGAGCGGTTCTATGCGCGGGTGGGGGTGAAGCATCTGCCCGTCGTGCTGGACCCGGGCGGGGCGGCGGCGCGGGCGCTGGGGGCGCGCGGCATTCCCACGACGCTGCTGATCGATGCGCAGGGGCGGGAGCTCGGCCGGCTGGAGGGTGGGGCGGATTGGGCGAGTGCGGAAGCGGTGCGGATGGTGCGGGCATTGAGGGGGTAGGGTAGGCGCGGTTCATGGCTTCACGGTCACGCCATCGGGAAGCCAGAGTTCCATGATGCCGTCGGGAAGGTTGGGGAAGGTCGGGCTGATGTTGCTGATGCGGACGTTCTGGACGAGGATCGTTCGGAGCTGCGTGGCGATCGCGTCGGCATCGGCCTGCTGACTGGTGCGATAGAATCGGATGGCGGCGCCCGGGGAATTGTAGGTCTGGACGAGCTGGATGGGCGGGACCGTGTAGCCGAGGTCTGAGAGGCGGGCGCGGACGATTTGCGCCGCGGGCGCGTCCCCTTTGCTCGCGTAATGGATAAAGAGACGGTACTTCGACTCCCGCGACGCTGCGGCCGCGGCTGGCGTCGTTGGGGGCTGATTCATGGCGGGCGGGGGCTGCGCCGGGGTGGTGGGCGTTGACGGGGCTGCCGGACCTGCGGCGACCTGACGCGCGGCGAATTGAGCCGAGTTGCGGCAGCGGCTTGGATCGCCGTCCGGGGGGTTCGGGAGGCGGTTGAGCACCTGCGCCATCGCGTCGTCGGCCGCGTTCGACGGGTCGAGCTCGGTGGAGAGGTGATCGACGATGTAGCAGTGGACGTTCGGGTATATCGTGGGGAAGTATTCGGCGAAAAGCTGGGCGATGGACCGGGTGCGATCGGGCGCCGACAGGCTGATCTTGTCGCTGACGGTGAAGAAGAGCTGGATGGCGGAGGCGCGGGTGCTTTCCGCGTATTGGCGGTCGAGCCGTTTGTCGGTTTCAAGCTGACGCGCGGTTTCTGCGTCACGCTGGGCTTTGACGGCGGCCTGTTGGCTGGATGTGGTTGCGTAGGTGAGGGCGCCGGTCAGGAGGACGACTGCGATGGGGGTCGCGAAGGGGCCGAACCGAGTGATGGGCGAGCGGGCGAGGGTGAGTTTGTCGTGTTCCAGCTCGATCTTGCGGATTTCGGTCCAGCGCTTGAACTCGTCCGGGTCGGTCGGCGGCGCTATCGGATCATGGGTCATGGCATCCCCCCGGGGGGGGATGTCCGTATCAGATCAGAACGATTTACGGAAGGGTCATTCCGCGTTGGTTCAGAAATCCATGCTGGCCGGGCGGCGGCCGATCAGGTCGAGGAATTCGCGGCGGGTATTGGGGTCGTCGCGGAAGGCGCCGAGCATCCGGCTGGTGACCATGCTGACGCCGGGCTTGTGGACGCCGCGGGTGGTCATGCACTGGTGCCCGGCCTCGATCACCACCGCGACGCCGCGGGGTTGGAGGACGTCGTTGATGGTGTCGGCGATCTGTGCGGTGAGACGTTCCTGGATCTGCAGGCGCTTCGAGAAGGCGTCGACGACGCGGGCCAGCTTGCTGATGCCGACGACGCGGCTGTTCGGCAGGTAGCCGATATGGCAGCGGCCGATGATGGGAACCATGTGGTGCTCGCAGTAGCTTTCGAGGCGGATGTCGCGCAGGAGCACGACCTCGTCGTAGCCCTGCACTTCCTCGAAGGTGCGTTCCAGGAGTGAGACCGGGTCGATCTGGTAGCCGCCGAACAACTCCTTGTAGGAGCGGACGACGCGCTTCGGGGTGTCGCGCAAGCCCTCG
Source organism: uncultured Acetobacteraceae bacterium (assembly GCA_964246015.1). Taxonomy (GTDB): domain Bacteria; phylum Pseudomonadota; class Alphaproteobacteria; order Acetobacterales; family Acetobacteraceae; genus JBBROS01. The sequence goes on along the minus strand of CAXTPG010000033.1, from coordinate 15,112 downwards.
CGCTCGGGGTCGTCGCCGGCGAGGCGGAGGAGGGTGCGGATGGCGGCTTCCGCCTCTTCCTGGCTGGGCATGCCCTCGCACGTCCGCGCCTGCATTGGGCGCTTGGTGATGCTGTTCACGTCTGCTTGATCCACGCTGTTTTCAGACCGGGATGTGGGGCCACCGCCCGATCCGGCAAGGCTGACGCCTGATTGCTTGAAGTGAAGCGATCAGGCTCCTGCATCCATAGTTCGCGAGAGCGACTCGCGCTCAATGCAGCTGGCGGGTCTGGTGGGGGCTGTCGAGGCTGAAGGCGGGGATTTCGGCGTCGAAGGCCTCGCCGGAGATGGTAGCGACCATGTGGTAGGCGCCGGCCATGATGCCGGAAGGCGTTTCGAGCGGAGTGCCGGAGGTGTATTCGAAGCTTTCGCCGGGTTCGAGGACGGGCTGCTCGCCGACGACGCCGTCGCCCTGGACGACCTGCATGCGGCCGCGGGCGTCGGTGATGCGCCAGGTCCGGCGCATGAGCTGCACGGTTTCGGGACCGAAGTTGGCGATGCGGACCTGGTAGGCCCAGACCCAGTTGCCTTCGTCGGGGTCAGACTGGTCTTCCAGGAACACGGCACGGACCGTGACCTCGACGCCGCGCGTCCGTGCCGTGTAGTGGCCCATGGCGCTCCTATTCGGCTGCGTGCCGGGTGGCGTGGTTGCTGACGGCATCGAGGGCCTGCAGCAGGTCTTCGATGATGTCGGCGGGATCTTCGAGGCCCACGGACAGGCGGATGACGCCGTCTGTGATGCCGAGTCGCGCGCGCTCGTCGGCGCCGATGCGCATGTGGGTGGTGGTGGCCGGGTGGGTTGCGAGCGACTTCGAATCGCCCAGGTTGTTGGAAACGGCGATCAGGCCGAAGCCGTTCATGGTGGCGAAGGCGGTGGCCTGGTCCGCCAGTTCGAACGTCACCATCGTGCCGCCCTTCGTCATCTGCGCCATGGCGAGGGCGTGCTGCGGGTGGTCCTTGCGGGCGGGGTACCAGACGCGGCGGACGGCCGGGTGATCCGCCAGGGCGTCGGCGACCTGGGCGGCGGCGGCGCAGGAGGCGTCGACGCGGAGGCGCAGGGTCTCGATGCCCTTCAGCAGCAACCAGGCGTTGAAGGCGGACATGCTGGGGCCGGTGTTGCGGATGAAGGGCTGCAACACGTCCTCGACCCACGCCTTGCGGCCCAGCACGGCGCCGCCCAGGACCCGGCCCTGGCCGTCGATGTGCTTCGTGCAGGAATAGACGACGATGTCGGCGCCCAGCGCGAACGGCTGTTGCAGCAGCGGGGTGGCGAAGACGTTGTCGACGACCACCAGGGCGCCGGCGGCGTGGGCCAGGTCGCAGATGGCGCGGAGGTCGACGACCTCGAGCATCGGGTTGGAGGGGGTCTCCAGCAGGACCATCGTGGCGGGGGTGGAGAGGGCGCGGGCCCAGGCGGCGAGGTCGGCGCCGTCGACGAACTCGGTCGCGATGCCGTAGCGGGGCAGAAGGGTGGAGACGATCCAGTGGCAGGAGCCGAACAAGGCGCGGCTGGCGACGACGCGGTCGCCGGTCCTGAGGTGGGAGAGCATGGCGGCGTGGACGGCGGCCATGCCGGTCGCGGTGGCGCGGCAGGCTTCCGCGCCCTCGACGGCGGCGAGGCGTTGTTCGAACATCGCGACGGTCGGGTTGCCGAAGCGGGAGTACTGGTAGTGCTGGACGGTGCCGGCGAAGGTTGCGGCGGCCTGCTCGGCGCTGTCGTAGACGAAGCCGGAGGTCAGGAAGAGGGCTTCGGCGGTTTCGCCGTGCTGGGACCGTGTGGTGCCGCCGTGGACCAGTCTTGTTGCGGGGCGAAGATTCTGTGCCATGCCACTTGCCTCATCGAACGGGCCGTGGACCGGCGGCGCCGGGCGGTCAGCCGTCCTCCGCAGGCCTCTTTAGCGCGCTTCTTTAACCTCGCCGCAATCCGGCCGGACAAATCACGAGGGGCACCGGAAGGGCGCCAGTGCCTGTTTACGGGGCGGGCGTTGCGCGGTCAACTTCGGAACCGTATAAGGGCTCCCGGCCGGTTCGCCGGCTGCCCGGGCGCGGGTGTAGTTCAATGGTAGAACGGCAGCTTCCCAAGCTGCATACGAGGGTTCGATTCCCTTCACCCGCTCCAAGCTTCGCGTTCAGGCGAGCCGTATCGCATGCACCGACGCCGCACCGGCCTGGAATGCCGACAGGCCTTCCCCGAGCGTCGGCAGCTTCTCGTCCCGTCCCAGTTCCAGCAGCAGCAACGCACCGGGCGCGATCCATCCGGCCGCATGCAGCGCCGCGAGAGCCGGGACGGCTAGATCCTGCCCGTAGGGCGGGTCCATGAACACCAGCCCGCAAGGCGTGCCCGGGGGCGGCCTGAGTGCGTCCGCCGGAACGATCCGACAGCGTGACCCGGCCCCGACGGCCGCGACGTTCGCCTTGAGGGCGAGGAGCGCGGGGCGGTCGCGTTCGATGAAGGCGGCGGTCGCTGCCCCGCGGGAGAGCGCCTCGAGGCCGAGCGCGCCGGTGCCGGCAAAGACGTCGAGGACGGCGGCGCCGGGGAGCGTGTCGCGACCGGCCCAGGGGGCGTGCATCAGGCGGTCGAACAGGGCCTGGCGGACGCGGTCGGCGGTGGGGCGGGTCGTGTCGCCGGGGGGGGCGGCCAGCGTTCGCCCGCGCCAGGCGCCGGCGACGATTCTCACGTGGCGGGCTTCACGTGACGGGCCTCACGGGGCGGGCGGGTCGGCCGGAAGTTGCTCGCGCAGGACCTTGCCGGGGACCTCGTCGACGGCGCCGCGGGGGAGGGCACCCAACTGGAAGGGGCCGTAGGCGACGCGGATCAGGCGGCTGACCTGCAGGCCCAAATGGGCGAGGACCCGGCGGACCTCGCGATTGCGGCCCTCGCGGAGGGCGATCGCGAGCCAGACGTTCTCGCCCTTGCGGACCTCGACCGTGGCCTCGATGGGGCCGTAGCGGACGCCGTCGATGGTGACGCCCTTGGCGAGCCGGGCCAGGGAGGCGGCATCGACGGCGCCCCAGGCGCGGGCGCGATACCGGCGGATCCAGCCGTTGGCGGGGAGTTCCAGGCGACGGGCGAGGGCGCCGTCATTGGTCAGCAGCAGCAGGCCCTCGCTGTTGAGGTCGAGGCGGCCGACGCTTACGACGCGGGGCAGGGTGGGGGGCAGCTTCTGGAAGACGGTCGGGCGGTCCTCGGGGTCGCGGTGGGTGGTCACGAGGCCGTCGGGCTTGTGGTAGCGCCAGAGGCGGCTGCGTTCCGGCGAGTCGACGGCCTTGCCGCGGACCTGCACGACGTCGTCGGGCTGGACGAAGGTGGCGGGGTGGTCGATGCGGGCGCCGTTGACCTGGACGTGGCCCTCGGCGACGAGCTTTTCGGCGTCGCGGCGGCTGGCGATGCCGGCGCGGGCGAGCCACTTGGCGACCCGTTCGCCGCGGGCGGTTTCGGCCGCGGTGGGGCCGGGTTCGACGGTCACCCGCCGGCCGCCGCGACGAAGGCGGCGAATATCTTGGCGTCGGCCGGGTCGATCAGGAACTCGGGGTGCCACTGGACGCCGAGGCAGAAGTTGTAGCGGGAGTCCTCGATCCCCTCGATGACGCCGTCGGGGGCGATGGCGTTGACGGTGGCGAAGCGCCCGGTGGATTTGACGGCCTGGTGGTGGGCGGAGTTGACCTGCATCGTCTCGGCGCCGGTGATGCGGGCGAGGAGGGTGCCGGGGAGGATGGCGATGGTGTGGCCGGGCTGGTCACGGGGGTTCTTCTGTTCGTGCTGCAGCGCGTTCTCGATGCTGTCCGGGATGTGTTGCAGCAGGGCGCCGCCGAGCGCGACGGCGAGGAGCTGCTGGCCGCCGCAGATGCCGAGGACGGGCATGTCGCGGGCGAGGGCGCCGCGGACGAGCGCGAGTTCGGCGGCGGTGCGCTGTTCCTTCAGGGTCACGGTCGCGTGGCGTTCGGCGTCGCCGTAGAGGGAGGGATCGACGTCGAAGGCGCCGCCGGTGACGACGAGGGCGTCGATGCGGTCGAGGAAGTGGGTGGCGAGGCCCGGGTCGTGCGGGAGGGCGACGGGCAGGCCCCCGGCGGCGGCGAGGGCGTGGGTGTAGTTGGCGCGCAGGGCGTACCAGGGGAACTTGGAGTAGCCGCCCGGTTGCTCGGCATCCAACGTGACGCCGACGAGGGGCTTGATGCGTGCGCTCATGGGGGGCGTGGTAGCCCCGGGACGGGTGGGGAGCAAGCGGATGCTGGTAGGGGGTCAGGCAGGAGTGAGCGCGGCGATGGAGCGGGCGCTGGTGCTGGCGCGGGCGGCGGCCGAAGTGGGGGAGGTGCCGGTGGGGGCGGTCGTTCTGGGGCCGGACGGGGCGGTGCTGGCGGAGGCGGCGAACCGGGTGGAGCGGGACCATGACGCGAGCGCCCATGCCGAGATGCTGGCGCTGCGGGCGGCGGCGCGGCGCGTGAGGTCGCCCCGGCTGACCGGGTGCACGCTGGTGGTGACGCTGGAGCCGTGCCCGATGTGCGCGGCGGCGCTGGTGCATTTCCGGGTGGGGCGGGTGGTGTTCGGGGCGTACGACCCGAAGGGGGGCGGGGTGGAGCATGGGCCGCGGATCTTCGACCAGGCGGGGTGCCTGCATCGGCCGGAGGTGGTGGGTGGGGTGCGGGAGAGCGAGGCGGCGGCGTTGTTGCGGGGGTTTTTTGCGGGGTTGCGGAGCGGGTGAGTCGGTGGGTTGCCAAGGGCAACCCACCCTACGGGGGGGCGCCGATGTCTCGGCGGCAGAAGCCTTCGGGCCAGCGGATGTGGGTTATGGCGGCGTAGGCGGTGGCCCGGGCGGCGGCGGCGTCCGGGGCGGTGGCGCAGACGGTGAGCACCCGTCCGCCGTCGGCGAGGAGACGGCCGTCCTCGATGCGGGTGCCGGCCTGGAAGATGAGGGCGCCGGGGGTGGCGGCGGCGGCTTCCAGGCCGTCGATGACGGTGCCGCGGAGGGGGTTCTCGGGGTAGCCCTGGGCGGCCATGACGACGGCGACGGAGGCTTCGTCGCGCCAGCGGAGGTCGAACCGGGCGAGTTCGCCGTCGCAGGCGGCGAGGAGGGCGGGGAGGAGGTCGCTGCGGAGGCGGGGAAGCAGGGCCTGGCATTCGGGGTCGCCGAAGCGGACGTTGTATTCGATGAGCTTGGCCCCGTCGGGCGTGAGCATGAGGCCGGCGAAGAGGATGCCGCGGAAGGGTGTGCCGCGGCGGGCCATCTCGGCCAGGGCGGGGCGGATGAAGCCGTCCATGGCGGGGGCCGGGTCGAAACCGGGGACGGGGGAGATTGCGCCCATGCCGCCGGTGTTGGGGCCGCGGTCGCCGTCGCCGACGCGCTTGTGGTCCTGCGCGGCGCCCAGGAAGATCGCGTCGATGCCGTCGCAGAGGGCGAACAGGCTAACCTCGGGGCCGGTCAGGCATTCCTCGATCACCACCGTTGACCCGGCTTCGCCCAGGGAATCGTCGCGCATCATGGCGTTGACGGCGGCGATCGCCTCGTCCTCGTTCACCGCGACGACGACGCCCTTGCCACCGGCGAGGCCGTCGGCCTTCACCACCACGGGCGCGCCGCGGCGGCGGATGAAGTCGATGGCGGCGTCGGCGTCGTCGAACTGCTCCCACCGGGCGGTGGGGATGCCCGCGGCGTCGCAGAGCGATTTGGTGAAGGACTTGCTGCCCTCGAGCGCTGCGGCGGCGCGGGTGGGGCCGCAGCAGCGGATGCCGGCGTCGGCCATCGCGTCGGCGAGGCCTGCGACCAGGGGGGCCTCGGGACCGGGGATGACGAGGTCGATCTGTTCGTCGCGGACGAACTGCAGCAGGCGCTCGGTGTGCAGGACGCCGATGTTGACGTTGGTGGCGATGGCGGCGGTGCCGGGGTTGCCGGGCGCGACCCAGAGCCGGGTCAGCAGCGGCGACGCGGAGAGCGCCCAGGCCAGCGCATGTTCCCTCCCGCCGGAGCCTACCACCAGAACCCGCATCGCCCGCACCCCGCTTTCCCAGCGGGGCCGCTGTAGCATACCCTGGCCGCATGGACAGCGCCGCGGTCACGAACGTTCCGGAGTACAGCGTCACCGAGATCTCGGGCGCGGTGAAGCGCACGCTGGAGGGGGCGTTCGGTCGGGTGCGGGTGCGGGGCGAGATCACGGAGTACAAGCGGTATCCCAGCGGCCACATGTATTTCGCGTTGAAGGACGAGGGCGGGAAGATCTCGGGCGTCGTGTGGAAGAGCGCCGTGGGGAAGCTGGGGCTGGTGCCGGAGAACGGGGTCGAGGTGATCGCGACCGGGCGGGTGTCGTCGTATGGCGACCGGAGCAGCTATCAGCTCGTCGTCGACCGGATGGAGTATGCCGGGGCGGGGGCGTTGCTGGCGCGGATCGAGATGCTGCGGGTGCGGCTGGCGGAGGAGGGGCTGTTCGACGCGGCCCGCAAGCGGCGCATCCCGCTGCTGCCGGGGGTGGTAGGGGTGGTGACGTCTTCGTCGGGCGCCGTGCTGCACGACATCCGCACCACGATCGAGCGGCGGTTTCCGCGGCCGCTGCTGGTGTGGCCGGTGCCGGTGCAAGGGGAGGGGGCGGCGGCGCGGATCGCGGCTGCGATCGCCGGGTTCGACGCGATCGTGGCGGGAGGCGCGGTGCCGCGGCCGGACGTGCTGATCGTGGCGCGGGGGGGCGGCAGCCTCGAGGACCTGATGGCGTTCAACGACGAGGCGGTGGTGCGCGCCGCAGCGTCGTGCCGAATTCCGCTGATCTCGGCGGTGGGGCACGAGACGGACCATACGCTGATCGACCTGGCCAGCGACCGGCGGGCGCCGACGCCGACGGCGGCGGCGGAGATGGCGGTGCCGTCGCGGGCGGAGCTGGTGGCGACGCTTGCGCAGGAGTCGGCGCGGTTGGCGGGGGGGCTGCACCGGATGACGCAGGAGCGGCGGCTGCGGCTGGGCCGGGCGGAGCGGGGGCTGCCTGATCTGCCGGCGCTGTTGGGCGGGGCGCGGCAGCGGGTCGATGACCGGGGGCAGCGGCTGCTGCTGGCGTTGCCGAACCTGCTGGTGGCGCGGCGGGCGGGGCTGGCGCGGGCGGAGCGGCGGATCCCGGACCTGCCGGCGATCCTGCGGGCGGCGCGGGACATGGTGGCGGGGCGGGGGCATCGGCTGGTGCTGGCGTTGCCGAACCTGGTTGCCGGGCGGCGGGCGGCGCTTTCGGGGTCGCGGCTGTCGGCGGCGCCGTTGGCGGCGACGCTGCGGGAGCGGCGGGCGCGGCTGGAGGGGGCGGCGGCGCGGCTGGAGAGTGCGTCGTATGCGGCGGTGCTGGCGCGGGGGTTCGCGCTGGTGGTGGATGCGGGGGGGCACGCGGTGACGCAGGCCGCGGGGGTGGCGCCGGGGGCGCGGCTGGGGTTGCGGTTCGGGGATGGCGAGGTGGGCGTGACGGCGGATGAGCGTGCGCCGTCCGGGCCGCGCGCGCGACAGGTGCAGGGACGGCCCGTTTCGCCGCCTCAGGGGGCGTTGCTGCTGTAGGGTTGCCCTGGAGGGCGGGTGGCCTCACCTTGTCAGGCCAACGCGCCGCACGGGAGGAGGAAAACAATGGTCTTCAAGCCGAACTACAACTTCCAGAAAGCTGAACGCGACCGCGCGAAGGCCGCCAAGAAGGAGGCCAAGCAGCGCGAGAAGGAGGAGGCGAAGCGCCGGGCCGAGGCGGGGGAGCCGGAGCCTGTTCCGGCCGAGGCGGAGCCGACGACCCCGGCCTGAGGGCTGGTCCCGCGCCCGAGTGGGGTTCCGCGTCCGGAGGTCCCGCTGGGATGGGGTCCCCGGGTCAGGCCCGGGGATGATTTGCCCCTATGCCTCCAGGGCTTCCAGCAGGCGGTAGCCGACGCCGGGTTCGGTGGTGACGAGGGCGGCGGCGGGACCGAGTTTCTGGCGCAGGTGGCCGACGTAGACGCGGAGGTATTGGACGTCGTCGACGTGGGCGGGGCCCCAGACTCCGGTCAGGAGCTGGCGGTGGGTGAGGACCCGGCCGGCGTCGCGGGCCAGGTGGGTGAGGAGGGCGTATTCGCGGGGGCTGAGCTGAACCAGGGCGCCGTCGACGCGGACGGTGCGGCGGGCCATGTCGAGGTCGAGCGGGCCGGCCTGGAAGCGTTCCGAGGGGGGGCGGCCGGCGGCCTGGGCGTGGCGTAGCGCGGCGCGGATGCGGGCCAGGAGTTCCGCGACGCCGAAGGGTTTCTCCACGTAGTCGTCGGCGCCGGCGTCCAGGGCCTGAACCTTCTCGGTTTCCTGGTCGCGGGCCGAGAGCACGACGACGGGGACGGCGCTGAAGGCGCGGAGGCGGCGCAGCACCTCCTGCCCGTCCATGTCGGGGAGGCCAAGGTCGAGCAGAACGAGCGACGGCGGGTGGTTGGCGGCGAGGCGGAGGCCCTCGGCGGCGGTGTCCGCACGCTCGACCCCGAAGCCCGAGGCTTCCAGCGCGGGGCGGAGGAAGCGGTGGATCTGGGGTTCGTCGTCGACGACGAGGACCTTGGTCACGATCATGCGGCGTCCATTCCGATCAGCACGAGGGTTCCGGGCGAGCCGTCCCGGGCCGCGTCGGGACGGGGGCTGACCGCCTCGATCGTGCCGCCCATGGCCTGGACCATGCCGCGGGCGATGGCAAGGCCGAGGCCGGTACCGGGGGCCACGCGGTCGCCATGGCGGGCGCGGTAGAAGCTGTCGAAGACGTGGGGGAGATCGGCGGCGGGGATGCCGAGGCCTTCGTCCGCGACCTCGATCGTGATGCGCCCGGCCGTCGCGTGGGCGGAGACTCGGACGAGGGAGGCGGCGGGGGCGTAGCGGTGGGCGTTGTCGAGGACGTTGACGAGGGCCTGTTCGAGGAGGGCCGGGTCGGCGTTGGCGGGGGGGAGGTCTTCGGGGAGGCGGACGGCGACGGTGTCGAGACCGGGGACGCGGGCGATGGCGGCGTCGATGAGTTCGGGCAGGGGGGTGGGGAGCAGGCGGGGGCGGATCTCGCCGCTTTCGAGGCGGGTGAGGTCCATGATGTTGGACAGGAACCGGGTCATGCGGGCGGTGTCCTGCTGGATGCTGGCGAGGAGGTCCAGCCGTGCCTCGGGGCCGAGTTTGTCCCAGCCGAGCTGGAGGGTCTCGGCGGCGCCGCGGATGCCGGTGAGGGGGGTGCGGAGGTCGTGGCTGAGCGAGTTGAGGAGGGCGGTGCGGAGCTGCTGGGTTTCCGCCATGGCGGCGTTGCGGGCGGATTCGTTGGCGAGGGTGACGCGTTCCAGGGCGACGGCGGCCTGGTCGGCGAGGGCGGAGACGGTTTGCAGGCTGGGTTCGTCGAGGGTGCGTTCGGGTTCGGCGCGGACGCCGAGGATGCCCTGCTGGCCGCGGACCGTGCGCATGGGGATGAAGCGCCAGGTGGCGGAAGGAAGGGTCGGGGTGCCGCGTCCGGCGGGCTCGTTGTTGGCGGCGGCCCAGCGCGCGGCGGCCCAGCTTGCCTCGTCGATCGTGTCGGCGGCGGGTTCGGCGGCGCGGATCAGCAGGTCCTCGCCGGTGCGGCACAGGACGACGGCGCGGCCGAGGATGCCGGCGCCCTGGCGGGCGATCTCGGCCAGCAGCTCGGGCTCGGCGGTGGGTTCGCCCAGGCGGCGGCTGAACTGGGCGATGCGGCGCAGGCCCTCGATCCGGGCCTGACCGGAGCGGGCCTCGGCGCGGACGCGGCTGGCGAGGCTGCCGCTGACGGCGGCGACGAGGGCGAAGACCAGTAGGGCGATGACGTCGTGGACGCTGGTGATGGAGAATTCATAGAGCGGCGGCAGGAAGAAGAAATCCCAGGCGAGGAAGCCCATGGCGGCCGTGGCGAGCGCGATGCGCAGGCCAGCGACGCTTGCCGCGAGGACGACGGCGGCGAGGTACACCATCCCCAGGGCCTGGCCCGGCACGGCCGACCCCAGCGCGAAGGCGCCGCCGGTCAGGGCCGCGACGAGGCCGACGGCGCCGGCCCAGGCGAACCAGGGCGGATGCTCGGTGGGCGCCGGGCGGGGGGCGGCGCCGGCGACGGGCACGACGTGCAGCGCAAGCTCGGGTGCGCGGCGGAGCAGATGGGTCGCGAGGGTGCGGCCCAGGATGCGGCGCCAGAGCCGGGGGGTGGCGCGGCCCAGGACCAGGTGCGTGGCGTTGTGGCGGGTAGCTGCGTCCAGCACGACCGCGACCAGGTCCGGCCCGGCGCGCACGTCGATCTCGGCGCCGAGCTGGGCCGCCAGTTCGAGGGGGGCGACGAGGGCGATGGGGTTGGCGCCGCGTTCGACATGGAGGGCGATCCAGGGGGCGTGGAGGGCGTCGGCGAGGCGTTTGGCGTGGCGGACGACGGCGCCGGCGGTGGCTTCGGTCCCGATGAGGGCGAGGACGCGCTCGCTGGCGGGCCAGGGGCCGCTGATGGCGTTGCGGCGCATGTAGTCGCGCATGTCGGTGTCGACGTGCTCGGCGGCGCGGCGGAGGGCGATCTCGCGGAGGGCGGCGAGGTTGCCTTCGCGGAAGAAGCCGTCGAGGGCGCGCTTGGCGACGTCGGGGCGGTAGATGCGGCCCTCGCGGAGGCGGGCCTGGAGTTCGGCGGGGGGGATGTCGACGAGTTCGATCTCGTCGGCGAGTTCCAGGACCTTGTCGGGGAGGGTTTCGGTGACGCGGACGCCGGTGATGCGGGCGACGGCCTCGTTGAGGCTTTCGAGGTGTTGGACGTTGAGGGTGGCCCAGACGTCGATGCCGGCGTCGAGGAGGGTGCGGACGTCTTCCCAGCGTTTGGCGTGGCGGCTGCCGGGGGCGTTGGTGTGGGCGAGTTCGTCGATGAGGAGGAGGCCGGGCCGCCGGGCGAGGGCGGCGTCGAGGTCGAACTCGTCGAGGGTCTGGCCGCGGTAGGCGATGGTGGTTCGGGGGAGGATGGGGAGTTGGCCGAGCTGGGCCTCGGTGCCCGCGCGGCCGTGGGTTTCGACGACGCCGATGAGGACGTCGATGCCTTCGGCGACGCGGGCCTGGGCGGAGGCGAGCATCTCCCATGTCTTGCCGACGCCGGGGGCCGCGCCGAGGAAGATCTTCAGGCGGCCTTTGTCCTCGTTGGCGGCGTGGGCGATGAGGGCGTCGGGGTCTGGGCGGCGGTCGTGCATGGGGTGCGCTTGACTTTCGAGTCGTTCTGTAGGACTATAGTCCTTGGCGGCAGGGGGCTTCGATGGGGTGGGAGGATCAGGGGCGACAATACCACGGGTGGTTCGGGAGCGGCACGTCTTCGGGCGGGGACGAGGCGGCGCCGGCATGGCCGGTGGATATTGCGGCCGTCGTTGCGGCTGGGGCGGCGGCGTATCTGCCGGCCGGGTTGCGTGGGGCGTATGAGGCGCATCTGGAGCGGGGGGGCGGTCGTGACCTGGTTCGGGCGATCCCGATCTGGGCGGCGTCTTCTGCGCTGGATGCGGCGACGTTCCGCGCGCGGATGGTGGGGCCGGCGATGGGGTTGACGGCTGCGGAGTCGTTGCAGGCGATGGCGCGGCTGGCGGCGGCGCCAGGGGGTCCTGGGGATGTGCGTGCGGCGAGTGCGCATCTGGCGTCGGCGTTGGAGGCCGGGGGGGAGAACTGGCTTTACAATCTGACGTATGCCAAGGACATGGCTGTGTTTGCTGCGGCGAACGTCACGGGGACGGGCGATGCGCGGCAGCTCAAGGCGGGCGCTCTCGTTGCGAGCGTCGCCGTTGCGGGCGCCCCACCGGCGGTTGGGCCTTTGGTGGTGGCGGGGCGGGCGGCGGCGGCGGCCCTCGCGGCGCCCGTCGCGGCTTTGACGGCGGGGGCACTGGTTTTATTCTGGCCGCGCACGGTCGCCGACGCAACGATGTCGGCGCGGGGGGAAGGGCCGCTTGGAGGGACGGTGTGGGAGGCGCGGCGGCCGAAGCCATCGGGCCGGCCTGAGCCCAACCCGAACGATGAGCCACGGGTGGGAACACACGAGCGACCGCCAACGGGTTCGAAACCGATCGATGAGACGGCCTGGTCAGGCGATCACCGGGCAATAAAGGAAGGAGTGCAAGCAAAGCCGGACGACAAGGTAAGCATCTCGCCAGATGGCGAGGTTTGGCGCCAGCATCCGGATGGGTCGTGGAGCACCGGTGGACCGGCGGAGTCCTATACGGGGGCAGGGCGAGCGGCTGGCCGAACAGGGAAAGAGCGGGAGGCACGTCCAGATGAGTCAAATTGAATATGGAGAGGGGGCCTGTCGGGACGGAGCCGGGTATATATTCGACATTTCCGTCATGGTTTCTCATCCGACCCTCCGTGCAGACGAGCTGACTCGTGAGTTCGGCATGGAGCCCAAGAACAGTTGGTCGGTGGGCGACGTATGCGCGACGCCGGATGGGAAAATCTTTCCAGGGATCCGCTCGGGCACATACTGGAATTACAGTGAGGAGATCAGAGACAAGCGTGATTTCTCCTTGGCACTCATGGAATTCTTTGCGCGGGCCTTCGAGAGCCGCAGCGGATTTGTCGGTGAACTCGTCGATAGCGGAGGTGAGATCCTTCTTCTCGTCTACCTTCACGGATCAACCAACATTGGAGCGGTCATCAAGCCGGCTGACTTGGCGCGATTGGCCCAACTTCGGGTGAGCCTTGGCATCGAGGTATTCCCGTGACGCGACCGAATCTCAAACCGCGCGTGGATGCGTGATGGCCACTGCGCGACTGCCGGGGTCCATCGATTTCGGAGACGAGATCGCGCCTGAAGAGATCATGCGGATCCCGTTGCGACGTGGCTGAAACGCCGGTTTTCCGCCGGCCCGAAACACCCACCCCCGGCCCATCCCTGATTTCAGGGAGGGGAATCGCATTTGGCATATATCGTTGCAAAATCGTCACGGTCTGGCTTGTCCCGGCCACCCACGTCGAGTCGCCCACATCGGTAAGTGCTTCGCGTTTTCAATTGCCAGAAGCCTGCAGATGTCGCGCGACGTGGGTGGCCGGGACAAGCCCGGCCATGACGTGATCCCTGAACCGTGGCAAATGCGATCGCCCTGCTGATCTCAGGGAGGGGAGAAGCAGGAGCGAGGGTCAGCCGGCGGCGGCCATGCGGGCGGCGTGGCGGTTGTGTTCGGCGATCACTGAGGGAAGGTCGATGGTCGTGACCTCCCCGTCTCGGACGATGGCCTTGCCGCCGACGACCGTGTGGCGGGCGCGGGCGGGGGCGCAGAAGAGGGTGGCGGCGACGGGATCGGCGAGGCCGCCGGCGAAGTTGATGCTGTTCAGGTCGAGCGTGAAGAAGTCGGCGCACTTGCCGGGTTCGAGGGAGCCGATGTCGGTGCGGCCGAGAACGCTGGCGCCGCCGCGGGTCGCGACCTCCAGCACCTCTCGCGCGCGGATCCATTCGTGGGCGCGGAGGGGGTCTGACGTTGAAAGCACGCTTTCGGGGCCGGCGGGCGGGGGCAGGCCCATCTTGAGGCGGGCGAGCAGCATGGCCTGGCGGACCTCGCCCAGCATGTGGTTGCCGTCATTGCTGGCGGACCCATCGACGCCGATGCCGACCTTGACCTTGTTGTCGATGTACTTGCGGAGGGGGGCGATGCCGGAGGCGAGGCGCATGTTGGAGCTGGGGCAGTGGCAGACGCCTGCGCCCTTGCGGGCGAACAGGCGGACCTCGTCGTCGTTGACGTGGATGGCGTGGGCATACCAGACGTCCTCGCCGACCCAGCCGAGGGTCTCCATGTAGGCGACGGGGCGCATGCCGTGGCGCTGCATGGTGTAGCGCTCCTCGTCGAGGGTTTCGCAGAGGTGGGTGTGGAGGCGGACGCCGAGGCGGCGGGCGAGGGTTGCGGTCTGGGTCATCAGCTCGGGGCTGACGGAGAAGGGGGAGCAGGGGGCGAGGGCGATCTGCGTCATCGCGCCGGGTTTGGTGTCGTGGTAGCGGGCGACGACGCGTTCGCAGTCGGCGAGGATGTCGTCCTCGTCCTCGACGCAGGAGTCGGGCGGCAGGCCGCCGCGGGACTGGCCGAGCGACATGGAGCCGCGGGAGACGACGAAACGGATGCCGATCTCCTGCGCGGCGGCGATCTGGTCATCGACCCGGCAGCCGTTCTTGAAGACGTAGGCGTGGTCGAACAGCGTGGTGCAGCCGGAGAGGGCGAGCTCGGCGGCGCCGACGATGGTGGCGGTGCGGGATGCCTCGGGCGTGCGGGCGGCCCAGATCTCGTAGTGGGCCTTGAGCCAGGGGAAGAGGTTGGTGTCCTGGCCTGCGGGGAGGTTGCGGGTGAGGACCTGGTCGAGGTGGTGGTGGCAGTTGACGAGGCCGGGGAGGATGATCTGGCCGGAGAGGTCGAGGGTTTCGTCGGCGGTGGCGGGCAGGGATTCGGGGGGGCCGACGGCGACGATCATGCCGTTTTCGGCGTAGAGGCCGCCGCCCGGGATCTCGCGGCGGGCGTCGTCCATGGTGACGAGGAGGGTGGCGTTGCGTGCGAGCAGACTGGCCATGGCGGACCTCCCGATAGGGGGTGACGGTGTCCGACATCGGGGGGGATTACAAGGTTTGCGGCAGCCACGCGTCGTGGACCAGAACCGGAGCAGGCGGCAGGCCCTCACCCAACCCTCTTCCGACGGGAGAGGGCTTTGTCTGCGGGTCAGTTCACCCCGTCGAGGGCCAGGTTGACGGCCAGGACGTTGACGCGGGGTTCGCCGATGAGGCCGAGGAGGCGGCCTTCGGTCTTGCTGGCGATGACGGTCTGGACCTGGGCTTCGGTCAGGCTGCGGGCCTTGGCGATGCGGGCGACCTGCAGGGCGGCGAAGGCGGGGGAGATGTGGGGGTCGAGGCCGGAGGCGGAGGTGGTGACGGCGTCGCCGGGGACGGGCTTGGCGGGGAACTTGGCGACGTCCTCGGTCACGCGCTCGATCAGGGCCTTGCTGGTGGGGCCGGCGTTGGAGCCGCCGGAGTTGCCGGCGTTGTAGGGGGCGGGGACGGTCTTGGCGGCGTCGGCCGGGTCGGGGGCGAGGGTCGCGGAGGGGCGGCCCTGGAGGTATTTGTCCTGCGTCCAGGCCTGGCCGATCAGGGCGGAGCCGATGACCTTGCCGTCCTTC
>CAXTPG010000032.1:0-43375 GCA_964246015.1 uncultured Acetobacteraceae bacterium | reverse complement strand
TGAGTTCCATGAGGCGGGATCCGCGTCCGCCGGCGAGGACGTAGGCCATGGCGTGCCGAACCGGGGGGGATGAGGGTCCGATTCCGTGCATGGTCATCTTCCTGGCTGGCGGTGCCGCTTGCCGCGCTTTGTGCGAAGGTGCGCGTACGGCGGCGGCGTGTCTATCGCCTGGTGAGTTGTGGAGGGGTCGCGGTTGTGCGTGGATGGTGGGTTACGCAAGGGCTTACCCTCCCTACGCGGCTGACCGCACCTACACCGACGTCTCCGCCCCCCAGATCTCCCCGGCGTATTCCCGGATGGTCCGGTCGCTGCTGAACCATCCCACGCTCGCGGTGTTCAGCACGCTCGTGCGCCACCAGCCGCGCTTGTCCTGCCACAGCCGGTCAACGGCGTCCTGCGCGGCGACGTAGCTGTCGAAGTCGGCGCAGACCATGAACTGGTCGCGGTCGAGCAGGCCATCGACCAGGGCGCGATACCGGTCCGGCTCGCCCGGGGAGAACACGCCGGAGCGGATGGCCTCCAGCGCCTGGCGCAAATGCTGGCTGCCGTCCACCGCCTCGTGCGCGGACAAGCCGCGGGCGCGGCGGGCGACGACGCCGTCGGCGGTCAGGCCGAAGATGAAGATGTTCTCCGCCCCCACCCGGTCCCGGATCTCCACGTTCGCACCGTCCAGCGTGCCGATCGTCAGCGCACCGTTCAGCGCGAGCTTCATGTTGCCGGTGCCCGAGGCCTCCATCCCCGCCGTCGATATCTGCTCGCTGAGGTCGGCGGCAGGGATGATCCGCTCGGCCAGGCTCACGTTGTAGTTGGGCAGGAACACGATTTTCAGGCGTCCGGCGACCGACGGGTCGTTGTTCACCACCTGGCCCACGTCATGCGCCAGCCGCACCACCAGCTTCGCCTGGCGGTAGCCCGGTGCCGCCTTGCCCGCGAACAGCTTCACCCGCGGCACCCAGTCCTTCGTCGGCTGCGCGCGGATCGCGTCATACAGGCCCACGGCCTGCAGCACGTTCAGCAATTGCCGCTTGTACTCGTGCATCCGCTTGATATGCACGTCGAACAGCGCGTCAGGGTCCACCAGCACGCCGCAGCGGTCCTGCACGATGCGCGCCAGCGCCACCTTGGCCCGGCGCCGCTGGGCCGCGAACTCCTGCTGGAAGCCGCGGTCGCCGGCGTGGGCGGCCAGGTCCGCCAGCGCGTCCGCGTCGTACAGCACGCGCCGGCCGATCGTGTCGGTGATCAGTTGGGTCAGGCCCGGGTTCGCGCGGTGCAGCCAGCGGCGGACGGTGATGCCGTTCGTCTTGTTCTGGATGCGGCCGGGGTAGATGCCGTCCATGTCCTGGAAGATCGTCTGCTTGATCAGCGACGTGTGCAGGGCCGAGACGCCGTTGATCGCGTGGCTGCCCAGGAAGGCCAGGTGGCCCATGCGGACGCGGCGGCCGTGCCGCTCGTCGATCAGGGACGTCGCCGCCAGCAGCGCGTCGTCGGCGCCGCGGCGGGCGCGGGTGTGCTCCAGGTGGCGGCCGTTCAGCAGGTAGATGATCTGCATGTGCCGGGGCAGCAGGCGTTCCATGAGGCTGACGGGCCAGGTCTCCAGCGCCTCGGGCAGCAGGGTGTGGTTGGTGTAGGCGATGGTGCCCACGGTGATGCGCCAGGCGTCGTCCCAGGTGAGGCCGTGCACGTCCATCAGCAGGCGCATCAGCTCGATGACGGCGATGGCCGGGTGGGTGTCGTTGAGCTGGATGGCCGCCTTGTCGGCCAGCGTCGCGACGGTGCCGTACTGCTCCAGGTGGCGGCGCAGCAGGTCCTGGAGCGAGGCGGAGGCGAAGAAGAACTCCTGCCGCAGCCGCAGCTCCTGCCCCGCGTCGCTGTCGTCGCCGGGATACAGGACGCGGGACACGGCCTCGGTCCGGACGCGGTCCTGCATGGCGCCGACATGGTCGCCGCGGTTGAACGCCTCCAGGTGCAGGGGCGTCGCGGCGCGGGCGGACCACAGGCGGAGCGTGTTGGCGTGGCGGTGCGTGGTGTCGGCATTGGCCGGGCCGCCGACGACGGGGGTGTCGTAGGCGACGGCGGAGAGCGTCTCGGCCGGGTGCCAGGCGTAGGTCACGCGGCCGGCCGCGTCCTGCTGCACGGCGACGGCGCCGCCGAACCCCACGGGGTAGGCGACCTCCGGCCTCTCGAACTCCCACGGGTTGCCGAATTGCAGCCAATCCTCCGGCAGCTCCTGCTGCACGCCGTGGTCGATCACCTGGCGGAACAGCCCGTGCTCGTAGCGGATGCCGTAGCCGTAGGCGGCGACGCCCAGGGTCGCCATGCTCTCCATGAAGCAGGCGGCGAGGCGGCCCAGGCCACCATTGCCCAGGGCTGCGTCCGGCTCCTCCTCCCGCAGGGCGTCGAGGTCGATGCCTTCCTGCTCCAGCGCGTCGCGGACGGCGGCGATCAGGCCCAGGTTGCCCATCGCGTCGAACAGCAGCCGGCCGATCAGGAACTCGAGGCTGAGATAGTAGACGCGCTTCGCCCCGCTCTCGTAGGTGCGCCGCGTGCTCTCGAACCAGTTGTCGACGATGTCGTCGCGGACGGCGAGCGCGGTCGCGAGGAACCAGTCGCGCGGGCTTGCGGCCGTGGGCGACTTGCCGACGTCGTAGGTGAGCTTGCCCACGATGCGGGCGCGCAGGTGCGCCGTCTTGATGGCGTGGCCGGGGGCGAGGGCTTGGGCGGGTGTGTCCATGGATTCGTCCGGTCAGGCGGTGGGTGGCGTTGTCGCATCGCCGACCCAGTCCCGCCACAGGAGAATGAGCGCGGCCATGACGGCGGGACCGAGAAAGAGGCCGAGGAGGCCGAACGTCTCGACGCCGCCGATGATGCCCAGCAGCACCCACAGGAAGGGCAGGCGCGTGGCGCCGCCGATCAGCGCCGGGCGGATGAAGTGGTCGGCGACGAAGATGACGACCATGCCGAACCCGGCCAGCACGGCCGCCGCCAGCGCGTGCGTCGCCGCCAGCGCCAGCAGGCAGGCGAGCGCCAGCACGATCGGCGCGCCCAGCGGGATCATGGCGGCGACGGCCGTTGCGGCCCCCAGCAGCGCCGGGTGCGGCACGCCGGCCACGGCGTAGCCGATGCCCAGCAGCACGCCGACGCCCAGGCCCACCAGCACCAGCCCGTCGACGGTGCCGTGGATGGAGGCGACCATCTGCCGGGCCACCGTCTCCCCGTGCGGGCCGAACAGGCTGCGGCTGGCCGTCAGCATCTGCGCGATCAGGCGGTGGCCGTCGCGATACAGGAAGAACAGGGTCGTCAGCGTGAAGCCGAACAGGACGGCCCGGTGCAGGATCTGCGTGCCGAAGGACCGGCCGGCCTCCATCAGCTCCGCCCGGTCGATGCGGCCCAGCAGGGCGCGGGCGCCTTCGGGGTCGGCCAGGTTGTCGTGCCACCAGGTGGCGACCTGCGCCTGGGCGAAGGGCAGGTGGGCCAGCGCCTCGGGCAGGGGGGCGCCGTGGGCGCGGGTTTCGGTGATCCAGGCGGCGACGGTGCGGGCCTCGTGCCCCACCTGGAAGGCCAGCATCGCGAGGGGGGCGGCGAAGACCAGCGTGGCGCCCAGCGTGAACAGGGCGGGGAGCACGATGTCGTGCCGGCCAGGCGGAAAGCGCCGCTGCGTGCGGCAATACAGCGGCCAGGTGGCGATGACGAGGATCGCGGCCCAGACCAGCGCGCGCAGGAATCCGTGCAGGATGTAAAGGCCGAGCAGCACCAGGCCGATCGCGAGGACGATTCGGGCGAGGCGTTGGCCCCGCGTTCGGGCGTCGGTATCGTCGAGCATCGCGGCAGGTTGCCCGGTGCGCGCGAACGAGTCACGTTCCGACCGCGGGAGGGCGGAAGCCATGGACGAGATCGACTGGAAGACGAACGGCGTGCGCGTGATCCCGGGCGACAGCCTGGACACGAACACGGCGCAGACGCCGGGCATGAACCGGGCGGCGGCGATCAACTTCGCCCGCGTGGGGGCGCAGAAGATCTGGGCGGGCACCGTGCATATCCACCCGGACGCCAAGACCGGCGCCCACCACCACGGCGCGCTGGAAAGCGTCATCTACGTCGTGCGCGGCCGGGCCCGCATGCGCTGGGGCAACGCGCTGGAATACGTGGCCGAGGCCGGGCCCGGCGACTTCATCTTCGTGCCCCCCTACGTGCCGCACCAGGAGATCAACGCGAGCACCGACGAGACGCTGGAGTGCGTCCTGGTCCGCAGCGACAACGAGGCGGTCGTCGTGAACCTCGACATCGACCCGGTGGAGAAGCCCGAGGGCGTCGCCTGGGTGGACCCGATCCACAAGGCCTGACGCCCACCGCGATGACCGAGGACGAGTTCGACGAGGCCGCCTACCTCGCTGTGCACGCCGACGTGCAGGCGGCGGTGGGGCGGGGGGAGTTCACGTCGGGCTTCGATCACTGGATGAAGTTCGGGCGGGCCGAGGGGCGGGGGGCGACGCCGCACCCCGCGCCGGCGCAGGCCGCGCCCGGCCGGGCATGGGCGCCGCGGCGGCCGGCCGTGCGCGTGTGCCCGGTCTGCGCCGCCGCCGGGCCGATCCCCGCGCTGCTGGAGGAGCGCGGCCATGTCCTGCACCGCTGCCCGGCCTGCCGCGCCTGCTTCTACGCCGACCGCACGATGCCGGACTACGAGGAGGAGACGGAGGTCCCGTTCTACCAGCAGGTCTACCTGGAGCAGAACGGCAGCATCCACCACGTCACGCGCTTCCTGTTCATGGTGGACGACGACGGGATCGACAGCGTGCTGGACGTGGGGTGCGGCTTCGGCTTCGGCGTCGATCTGGCGGCGCGGGCGCTGGGGTGGCGGGCCGTGGGGATCGACCCGTCGCACTACGCGGCGGCCGGGGCGGCGACGCTGGGGGCGGACATCCGCAAGGGGTATCTGACGGACGCGACCGAGCTGGGCGACCGGTTCGGGCTGGTGATCGCCTCCGAGGTGATCGAGCACGTGCCGGACCCCGCCGCCTTCCTGCAGGTGCTGCGCCGCTGGCTGCGCCCGGGCGCCGTGCTGATCCTGACGACGCCCGACGCCGACGCGGTGCAGCCGGAGGCCGGGGAGGCGGAGATGATCTCCATCCTGGCGTTGGGCACGCATCTGTTCCTGTTCGCCGCCCCGGCGCTGGAGCTGGTGCTGCGGCAGGCCGGGTTCGCGCATGTCTCGGTCGAGAGCCGGGCGAACAACCTGGTGGCGCTGGCGTCCGACATGCCCATCCGCCGGCGCGGGGACGCGGAGGAGCGGCACATCCAGGCCTATCAGACGTACCTGGAACGGCTGACGGAGACGCTGGAGCCGGGCACGAAGCTGTGGAACGGCGCCGCCGGGCGGCTGTTGCAGTTGCAGGTCGGGTGGGCGCCGCTGGAGCGGTTGCACGCCCTGTTCGCCCGCGTCGCGGCGGCGTGGCGGGCGCAGCCCGGGATCGATCTGGCCCGGCTGCGATTGCCCGAGCCGCTGCCCGAGGCAGAGTTCGCCGGCGCCGGGAAGCCGTTCATGTGGCGCGTCGGCCCGCGCCATCCCATCAACCTGGCCACGGTCCTGTTCTGCCGCGCGCAGATGGAGGCGCGCCGGCCCGGACGCCTGCCCGAAGACGTGCTGCGCTGGGCCCGCCCCGCCTATGTCCACGCGATCGAGACGGTGCGGGTGCTGATGGCGGGCACGATCATCGACCTCGATCTGCGGCAGACCGCCTGGCGCGCGCGGCTGCTGATCGCCGATTGCCTGGCCGAACTGGCGCCGGAGCTGGAAGGCGAGCTGCTGGTGGGCCTGGGCACGCCGGCGCCGGGCGCGCTGCACGGGCGTGTCGATCCGCCGCCCGGGATGCTGGCGGCGCGGATGGCGCCGTGGTTCCTGCGCATGGTCGGGATGGGGCGGCTGGACGAGGCGGCGCGGGTGCTGCCCTGGCTTTCGGACCCGGCGGCGCTGGCGGCGGTCGAGGACGCCGGGGCTGTGGCCGCCGCGGTCGCGGCCCTGCGGGGGCGGAACCCCGATGCCGGTGCCGCCCCGCCCGACGCCACGGTTCCCCCGCCGCCTGCCGCCCCGCGGCGACGCGCCCGGCGGCCGCGTGCGAGTTGACCCGCCCCGGCCACGCCAATACTAAGGCGGACGATTCGTTGGGGTTCGGACTTTGCATCTTGAACGACGTGTGCTGATTACCGGCGGGGCCGGGTTCCTGGGATCGCATCTGTGCGAGCGGCTGCTGGCGGCCGGGTGTCACGTGCTGTGCGTGGACAACTACTTCACCGGCACGCAACGCAACATCGCGCACCTGCTGGGCAGCCCGAACTTCGAGCATATCCGCCACGACGTGACGTTCCCGCTGTATGTCGAGGTGGACGAGATCTACAACCTGGCCTGCCCGGCCTCCCCCATCCACTACCAGCGCGACCCCGTGCAGACGACCAAGACGAGCGTGCTGGGCGCCATCAACATGCTGGGCCTGGCCAAGCGCGTGGGCGCCAAGATCTTCCAGGCGTCGACGAGCGAGGTGTACGGCGACCCGACGCTGCACCCGCAGCCCGAAAGCTACTGGGGCAACGTGAACCCGATCGGGTCCCGGTCGTGCTACGACGAGGGCAAGCGGTGCGCGGAGACGCTGTTCTTCGACTATCGCCGGCAGCACCGGTTGCGGATCAAGGTGGCGCGGATCTTCAACACGTATGGCCCGCGCACGCACCCGCGCGACGGCCGCGTGGTGTCGAGCTTCATCGTGCAGGCGCTGACGGGCCAGGACATCACGGTGTTCGGCGAGGGGCAGCAGACGCGTTCGTTCTGTTATGTCGACGATTTGATCGACGGGTTCATCGCGCTGATGGACAGTGGCGACGAGGTCGTGGGCCCGGTGAACCTGGGCAATCCCGGGGAGTTCACGATCCTGGAGCTGGCGGAGCAGGTGATCGCGATGACGGGGTCGCGGTCGCGGATCGTGCACAAGCCGTTGCCGGAGGATGATCCCAAGCAGCGGCGCCCCGACATCTCTCGCGCGCAGGCGGAGCTGGGCTGGACACCGAAGGTGGCGCTGGATGAGGGGCTGCGGCGGACGATCCCGTATTTCGAGGGATTGCTGGCGTCGTTGCCGCCGGGGGCGCTGGGGTCGGCACCTTAGCCAGGCCGGGAGCAAGCAAGGTGGGGCTTTTCCGCGTCGTAACCGTTCACGGGACATTCGTCGGACTCGATCCGCAACGACCCGAGTTCGTTCATGGCCCGAACGATGGATCGTTACTGACGGCCCAACTGTATCTCCCGGCCGACGGTGTAGGCTTCCTGCTCGGATATGGCGCAGAGGGGGGCGCAAGCGGCCTGGACTGTGCCATCTGGCCGCTTCGTGTGCAGCGTTGCGCGACCCCCGGCACTTGCCGGTTGATCGATTGGGGCGGAATGCGCCTGGTCACCGCGCTTCCCATCGCCGAGGGGGCGCGGGCTGGGCAGTTGCTGCCCGACCGGATTCGAACCGGTCCCTGGGAGACATTTGAACTGCAGCCGAGCGGGCCGGCGCCATCGGCCGTTCAATGGCCACTTTGGGAACAGTTGCAGCGGCTCGCGGAGACGCGGCCTACGCTACATTCGATAGTGGCGGCCCTGGACGCCGAAGTCCTGGAGTGGCCGCTCTCATTGCTGCGCGGCTATCTCCAGGTTCTGCCAGACCCAGTAGGCGTACTGCCGCGGCTGTTGGTCGCCCATCCGACAGCCATGTCACGTGCACACAACTCCGATCCCTGGCTTTCGGTCGGGCTACCCGAATTGTCCAGGTGGCTCGACGATCGGGACGCCGCACCATCGAGACGTGTGATTGGACCGGAGATGGACGGGCTGGCGCATCTCCACGGATCACCTGTGCCATTCGGTCTTGCATGCGCCGCAGCGATCCGCAGCGAAGTGGTGCCTCGTCGACGTGCCTGCGTCCTGGCAACGGCGCGCAATGAGGGGGTCTACCTGCTGGAATGGATCGCCTATCACCGCGCAATCGGGTTCGAGCACTTCTTCTTGTATAGCAACGACAATGACGATGGTTCGGATCCGCTGTTGGCAGCCCTGGCGGATGCCGACATCATCACTTGGATTGACAACCGGCTCGGTTCCGCAGTGTCCCCGCAGTTGAAGGCCTACGCACATGCACTGAGCCTGTTGCCGGAGATGCTGGATTACGAGTGGGTCCTGATTATCGACGCCGACGAGTTCATGGTGTTCGACACCGCGCGTTTCGCTTCGGTCCATGACGTCCTGGATTGGCATAGGGCCCGTCCATCTGATGCAATCGCCCTGAACTGGTTGATGTATGGTACGTTCGGTGCGATCAGATTTGAGCCGGAGCAGTTATTGACGCGGCGCTTCGACACGCGGCACGCCGAGGTCAATCCGCACATCAAGACACTGTGCCGCCCGCACTTGTTCGCCCACTCGCACCCGCATAACCCGACATCCGTTCTCTCGCGGACGCTGGCATTCAGGGATTCGAGCGCCGAGCCGTATGAGCATCGTCCGGAGGAGATCGCACTTGCGGCCACCCCCGTTGCGGACAGCGCGTGGATCAATCACTACTGGTCCAAGTCGATCGACGAGGTGCTGTGCAAGTTCGCGCGCAACCGTGGCGACATGGCGAATGTCGCGTCCAGGCCCCCAGCCCAGATCGTCGAGGATGTGGCAACGCGGGTGCTCCCGGCAGAACGCGGCGCGGTCACGGAACGGGATGACCGGATCGCACTTTGCGTGCCAGACTTGCAGCGGCGAATCGACGAATTATGCGCTCAACCCGGCGTCCAGGTGGCTGCTGACTCGACGATGCGTGCGTTCAAGGCAAAGGTATCCGCGTTACGCAATGCTATCGGCGCGATCGACCCAGCGACCGTTCCCCCCGAAGTCGCTGCCGTCATCAGGATGATGGAACCTGAGGGGGTGAGCCTTAACCTTGCAACGATCGGCCTGTCCTGATCATCACGGCCGAGCCATACTCAGTTGGGCCTCCACGCGTGACAGTCGAACCAGGTTCGGCTCATCTCCGGCTGTCGAGAATGCCACTCGTCCCGGACGGCATCAAACCTCGACCACACGCCGTCCCCGAAGACATCCAGCCCGAACGGGCCGGAGGTATATTCGAAGTCCGACCAGGAAATCTCCAACCCTTCCATCTGCCTTTGCGGAAGGCGAAAGCCGCCTGCAGGGTTTTGATCGACGAGCTTGAACCGGCGGTATCCGAGAGCGTGTAACTGGTCGATCGGCCGAAACGTATGACATTCCACGGAAATGAATTCAGGTAGCGGGCCCCCTACCATCATGCCGTTCAGGAACGCCTCCTCCTGTCCTTCGATATCGATCTTGATATAGCGAGGCACTCCTGCCTGCGCGCGGAGAGTGTTCCAGTCGATCGTGGTAACGGACCGGGTGGAATAGCCCGTCGGCAATTCGGGTCGCATGGAGACGGCGGAGACGCCCGGATGAACATCATGTACGTAGAAGTCTGTGGTTTTGCCAAACGTGTCGGAGGCTGCGAAGTTCAACAGCCTGACGTCTCCCGACGCGAGCTGATGTGCGAACCGCCGTTGCAGCAATTCGCAAGCTCCGGGATCGGCCTCAACCGCTATGACCTTGAAGCCTTTGGCGACGTAGAACGCCGTGTCGTTTCCTTGTGACACGCCAAGATCCATGACGATGCCCTGACTTTCTACGCTATCCATCGTGACATCTTTCCTGTTTCGCAGCGGCGTCGCGAGCGTTGCCGAAGCAAGCCAACTTCGTCACGAAGAGCCGATACGTCGCCTCACGTGTCCGGACAAGTCGCGGTGTTGGGCACGCGTTCGCCCGGCTCAGGCGCAGTTCGGCGTCAAGCGGTTTCGAGCAGTGCGGACCGTCGGCGCGAAGCAGGCTTTGATCGGCCGAGCCGCTGGGCCGGCACGACACGCGTCACCGGGGGTGGGGGGCCGCCGCGGGTGAGGCGCATGCCTCCGTTCACGAGCGAGGGGGCCGTTGTGGGGTCGAGCGAGGCACTAGACAATTTTTCGAACATGCCCGTCTCTCGCGAGAAGTGCGGATTATAAAAAGGGTCACGGCGGATCAGCGGTCCCCAGCGATCCCACATGACCTGATTCTCGGCGTAAAAGCGGGCCAGGTTATGTTCAAGCAGATCGCTGCCGCGGCTGAGAGACTCATGGTGCTCGGCAATCACTGCAGGCGTGTAGATGATCCTGTAGCCGGCCTGTCCGATCTTGAGGCAGAGATCGACGTCGTTGAACGCGATGGTCAACTTCTCGGCGTCGAACATGCCAACTTCTCGGAACGCGTCGGTGCGGCATAGCAGACAGGCAGCGGTGGCGGCCGACATGTCCTGGGCGCAAATTGCCCTGAAGCAATATCCCGGCTGGTCTTTCGGCGCATACCGAAACGTGTGGTCGGCGACTCCGCCGACACCGAGCACGACTCCGCCATGTTGAACGGTCTGGTTGGGATAGATCAGCTTGACGCCAACCATTCCGACCTTAGGATCGGCTAAGGCTTCATCGACCATGATACGGAGCCAATCCGGCTGCTCCACGAAAATGTCGTTGTTCATGAACAGCAGATAATCGGAGTCGAGTGTTTGGGCCGCCAAGTTGTTGATCCGGGAGTAGTTGAATTTCTCCTCGACCCGGACGACGCGTATGCGGTCATTCCCAGCCAGGCTGCCTAGCCAATCTCCGGTCAATGGATTGGTGGACCAATTATCGATCAGCACGATCTCGTAGTTCTCATACTGAGTAGCCGCGAGAATGCACTCAACGCAACGCCGCGTGGTTTCGACCTGATCCTTGAACGGGATGAGGATGGACACCCGTGGCTCGTCGGTGAAAATCCAGCGCACGTCATACAATGTGGTGTCGAACGGCGCGGTGACTTCGGCTTCAAGGCCAAGCCGACGAACGTGGGCCAGGATGGCGTCTCGCCCGGCGGCGACTGCATAGTTCTTCGAAGACTGCAGGCTCGCGGTCGATGTCGCCGTTTTCCGCCAATGATAAAGGATTTCAGGAACATGGTAGATTGCGCCGGCTCCCACGTGCTCTGACAAGCGCAACACAAGGTCATGGTCCTGCGCGCCGTCATACCGGCCTTCGAGCGGCCCGACTGCTCGGAGGGTGGCGGCTTCCACCAACAGCAGATGGCAAACGTAGTTGTTGGACAGCAGCAGTCGATAGTTCCAGTCCGATTTGAGGTGCGGCTCGGACAGAACCCCGTATTGATCGATCTTGTCCTCGTCCGAGTATAGAACGGTTGCCCCGGTGTCGCGCGCCGCTAGAACCATGACCTCGAGCGCCACATCGACGAGAACGTCGTCATGGTCGAAGAACGCCACATATTCGCCCGTCGCCGCAACGATGCCTGCGTTGCTAGCGCTGCTGATCCCTCGATTTTTCCGCTGCGGCAGGGCGTATATCCGTGGATCATCGGCGCAAAGCTTGTCAATGATTTCGGTCAGAGCCTTGGACCCGCTGCCGTCGTCGACAATTAGCAACTCCCAATTCCGCCAGGTCTGGCGTCGAACGGACTCCACGGCCGCCACGAACTCGGCCAAGTCAGGCTTGAAGGTCGGGCATATGATCGAGACCTTCGGACCGTCGCCGGGGAGGAGTTCGGCATAGCGGCTGGACCGACGTTCGGCGACGACGCGCGCGCGCAGGCAATCGAGGTAGCGGGCCGCCCAACTGTCATAGATATCGATCGTATACTCGTCCGCGGTGACCATCTGCCGCAGCTGGTCCTTCAACGCATACATTTGAGTACAGAGTGCCTCGATTTGCGCGTGCATCCCGTGCAACTGATCGATCGTGTCGCGTGTCGGCACAGATCCTGTGAATGGACTCCCAACGATTTGCCCCCCCTCGGGGACAGCGTGGAACTCGAGAACGAACGTGCGGCCGTCGCGGAACCGGGTTGGGACAGAGTAGAGAAAACCACAATTTGGGTCGCAGCCCATCGCTTCCGCGACGTCGTTCCGAATAAGCCCCGCCTTGACCTGGTCGATCCGGACCCCGCCGGCACGCACCTCGATCGTGACACCGCCCGTCCGCTCGCCCGTTCGTTCATCAGTCCGGAACGCCCATCCGCGGACCGACGAGCCGAACATCCCATCGACGATGCCACTCACGCTTGTTGGGCGATACAGAAAGCGCATCTCGATCTGCTGTTCACCGCCCGGCAGCAGAAATGGCAGCACGCCGCCCGAACGAAATCGAATGGAAACGCGATGCGAACGGCCGTCCAGCAAGGCATCCGGGGTTTCGAACCGGAAACCGATCTCCAAGCCCGGTAATCCTAAGGCATTGACATCAGGCCTTGGATCCGTGGCGCGGAATGCCATCACCGGAATATCGTCAACGACCAGCAACAACATCGCAGCCTGACCAGGGCTGCTCATGTCGATTGCCCATCCCTGAATCACGGATTTATCAAAGACTTCGATGACGCCATGAACGGGCATTGTTTCTATCTGTGGCGGTTCCGGTTCGGCATTGGCCGCGCTCGACCGGACGTTCCTTCGCTTGAGGACACTCATAGCACCACGTCCGTTCCAACGACCTGGCAGTTGGATACCGCAACGCACAATGAAGCGTCAACGTCGGGCTGGGCAGTTGCTGCAAGGACCTGTGCGCTTAGTCCGGGGCCCCAAAAGCCCGCCCATGTGAACACCGGGAGGCGCGCCTGGCTGGGTGTGCAAAGGTTGCCGCCAACCCCAGCTTCATAAGACCGATTGCGCCGTCCGTTCCGCCCGGTCCGTGCCCCATGGGACGCGGACATGCTCCATGCTGCGCTGCGTCAAGGGTGAGGTTGCCCCCGCGCGGAAGGGCTGGCATTTTGCTTCCGCCCCGCCGCTGGCCCCGCCGGCACGCGGCACAACGGCCGGGATATTTCAAATGCGCATTCTTCTGACCGGCGGCTGCGGCTTCATCGGCTCGGCCGTCATCCGACACCTGATCCGCACCACCGACCACTCCATCGTCAACGTCGACAAGATGACCTACGCCGCGTCCGAAGACGCGCTGGAAGAGGCGCGCACCCATCCCCGTCATCTCCTGCTGCGCGCCGACATCATCGACGCCGCCGCCATGCGTGACATCTTCGCGACCCATCGGCCCGACGCCGTCATGCACCTGGCGGCCGAAAGCCATGTCGATCGCTCCATCGACGGCCCGGCGCCCTTCATCCACACCAACGTCGTCGGCACCTTCGTGCTGCTCGACGCCGCGCGGGCCTATTGGGCCGGGCTGGACAAGGCGGCGCAGGCGCGGTTCCGCTTCCACCATATCTCGACGGACGAGGTGTTCGGCGCTCTCGGCCCCGGCGACCCGCCCTTCACCGAGACGACGCCCTACGACCCGCGCAGCCCGTATTCCGCCAGCAAGGCCGCGTCCGACCACCTGGTGCGCGCGTGGTGGCACACGTACGGCTTCCCCGCCTTCGTCACCAACACCACCAACAACTACGGCCCCTGGCAATTCCCGGAGAAGCTGATCCCGCTCGTGACCCTCAACGCGATGGAGGGCAAGACCCTGCCCGTCTACGGCGACGGATCGAACCAGCGGGACTGGCTGTTCGTCGACGACCATGCCGAGGCCCTGGTCCTCGCCGTCGAACGCGCCGAACCCGGATCGACCCTTGCCATCGGCGCCCGTCAGCCCCGCACCAACCTGCAGGTCGTCCGCAGCATCTGCGCCGTGCTGGATGAGCTGCAGCCCGACCCGGCGGGCCCGCGTGAACGGCTGATCCAGTTCGTCACCGACCGGCCGGGCCACGATTTCCGCTACGAGATCGACCCGGCCCGCACCACCGCCGCCCTGGACTGGACCGCCCCGCACGACTTCGACCGTGGGCTGCGGCGCACCATACAATGGTACATCGACAACCGCGCCTGGTGGGAAGCGATCCGCGGCGCGCGTTATTCGGGACAGCGACTCGGGACGGCGGCGTAGGATCGTGGGCATGAAGGGGATCCTGCTCGCGGGCGGCAGCGGCACGCGCCTGCACCCGATCACGCTGGCCAGCAGCAAGCAGCTGCTGCCGGTCTATGACAAGCCGATGATCTACTATCCGCTGTCGGTGCTGATGCTGGCCGGCATCCGCGACATCATGATCATCTCGACCCCCGCCGACCTGCCGCAGTTCCGCCGCCTGCTGGGCGATGGCGAGCGGTTCGGCGTGAAGTTCACCTATGCCGAGCAGCCGAAGCCCGAGGGCCTGGCGCAGGCCTTCCACATCGGCGAGGACTGGATCGCCGGGCAGCCCTGCGCGTTGGCGCTGGGCGACAACCTCATCTTCGGCGACAGCCTGGGTGTGCTGCTGCGCGCCGCGGCGGCCCGGCCGGAGGGCGCCACCGTCTTCGCCTACCAGGTGCGCGACCCCGAGCGCTACGGCGTCGTCAGCTTCGACAGCAGCGGCCGCGCGCAGGAGATCGTGGAGAAGCCCGCCGCGCCCAAGAGCAACTGGGCGGTCACGGGCCTCTATTTCTACGACCAACGCGTCTCGGAGCTTGCGCGCCGGGTTAAGCCGTCGGCGCGGGGCGAGCTGGAGATCACGGACCTCAACCAGATCTACCTCGAGGAAGGCAGCCTGCACGTGGAGCGGCTGGGACGCGGCTGCGCCTGGCTCGATGCCGGCATGCCCGACAGCCTGCTGCAGGCCGCGACCTTCGTGCAGACCATCCAGGATCGGCAGGGCATGCTGGTCGGCTGCCCGGAGGAGGTCGCGTTCCGGATGGGCTTCATCGACCAGGCCATGCTGCGCGCGGCAGCCAAGGGCCTGGCCAAGACGGAGCTGGGGCGCTTGTTGTTGGAACTGGCGGACGGATTGCACGCATGAAGGTCGAACGGCTCAACATCCCCGACGTGATCCTGGTGACGCCACCGCGCTTCGGGGACCATCGCGGCTTCTTCTCCGAGGTGTTCAACGTCGAGCGCTTCGCGGCGGCCGGGATCGACGTGCCCTTCGTGCAGGACAACCAAAGCCTGTCGCGTGAGCGGGGCGTGGTGCGCGGGCTCCATTGCCAGGTGGCGCCGTATCCGCAGGGCAAGCTGGTGCGCTGCGTGAAGGGCGCGATCTGGGACGTCGCAGTCGATGCGCGTGTGGGCTCGCCCACCTACGGACAGTGGGCGGCAGCCGAGCTTTCGGCCGAGAATTGGGCGCAGCTCTGGGTTCCCGCCGGGTTCCTGCACGGGTTCTGCACGCTGCAACCGGATACCGAGGTGCTGTATAAGGTGACGGACCGCTACAGCAAGGAAAGCGAGCGCGGCGTGGTGTGGAACGACCCCGACCTGGCGCTGCCCTGGCCCATCTCGGCCGCGGAGGCGGTGTTGTCCGACAAGGACGTCGTGCTGCCGCGCTTCCATGAGGTGAAGGGCCTCTTCACCCTATGACGATCCTCGTCGGAACAAGTCCATGACGATCCTCGTCACGGGCGGCGCCGGGCAGCTTGCGACCGCGATGGTGCAGGAGGGCCGGGACGCCGTCACGCGGGTCGGGCGGCCCCGGTTCGACTTCGACCGGCCCGAGACCCTTGCCGCCTGCTTCGCCGACCTGCGCCCCGCCGTGGTGGTCAACGCGGCAGCCTGGACCGCCGTCGACGCTGCGGAAGCCGAGGCCGAGGCGGCCATGCGCGCCAACCGCGACGGCCCGGCCACGCTCGCCCGGCTGTGCGCCGAGGCCGGGGTTCCGTTCATCCACGTCTCGACCGACTACGTCTTCGACGGCGACAAGGGCGAACCCTATGTCGAAACCGACCCGACCCGGCCGACCGGCGCCTATGGCGCGACGAAGCTGGCGGGCGAGCAGGCGGTGCTGGCGGCTTGGCCCCGGTCCGTCATCTTGCGGACGTCCTGGGTCTATTCGGCGACGGGCAAGAACTTCGTGCGGACCATGCTCGGCGCGGCCGAGAAGCACGACCGGCTGCGGGTCGTGGGCGACCAGAAGGGCTGCCCGACGGCGGCGCGGGACCTTGCGGCGGCCATCCTGCAGGTCGCGGCGCGGGTCCGCGACGGCTGGCAGGACTCCTATGCCGGGGTGTTCCACGCGGCCGGCGAGGGCTGGACGACGTGGCACGGCCTGGCCTCGGCGGTGTTCGAGGACGCAGGCGCGTCCGGGCGCCGCGTGCCGGTGGTGGAGGCGATCCGCACCGAGGACTGGCCCACCCCTGCGCGCCGTCCGCCGGACAGCCGGCTGGACTGCGGCAAGCTGGCCCGCGTGTTCGGCGTCCGGCTGCCGCAGTGGCGCGGAAGCGTGACGCGGACGGTCGCAGAGCTGCTCGACGCCGGGCAGCCCGCGACAGGCCGGGGCTGACCGGGGGGGGATGACGGAGCCCCAGCCCGCGGCGCCCGTCGCCATTCTGCTGTCCGTCTTCAACGGCGTCGCGTTCCTGCCCGAGCAGCTCGACAGCTTCGTCGCGCAGGGCGGCGCCGAATGGCGGCTGTACTGGCGCGACGACGGCAGCACCGACGGGTCTGTGGGGGTGGTCGAGGCGTTCGTGGCCGGTGCCGGCGCGGGACGCTGCATCCGTGTCGACGCGGCGGGGCACATGGGCGTCACGGCCAGCTACATGGCGTTGCTGCGGGCTGCGGTGGCGGACGGGGCGACGACGGTCGCGTTCTCGGACCAGGATGACGTCTGGCTGCCGGGCAAGCTGGCGCGCGGGCTCGGTCAACTCGGCGCCACGGCGGTGCCCAGCCTGTATTGCAGCCGCCAGGTGCTGGTCGATGCAGGCCTTCGGCCGATCGGGGATTCCGACGCGATCATGGTGGCGCCGGGCCTGGGTCCGGCGCTGACGCAGAACATCGCGACCGGATGCACGGTGATGATGAACGGCGCCGCGGCCGCGCTGGTGGCGGGCAGCACGCCGCCGCCGCCCAGCCTGCACGATTGGTGGAGCTATCTGGTCGTCGCGGCCGTGGGTGGGCGGATCGTCGCCGATTCCGCGACGACGGTGCTGTATCGCCAGCACGGCGGGAATGCGGTGGGCGCGCCCCGGTCCAAGCGGAAGCGCGCCATGGCCGCCCTGCAGCGCGGCCCGGCCGCGTTCATGAAGGTGCTGCGGGCCCATGTCGCGGCCCTGCAGGAGCAGCCGGAGCTGTTGTCGCCCGAGGCGGCGCGGATGGTGGAGGCCGTGGCCACAAGTCTTGCTGGCGGGGTGCCTGGGCGATTGATGGTGCTGCGGCGGCACGGGCTGCTGCGGCAGACGAGGGCGGAAACCTGGTTGTTCCGCTGCTGGTTCCTGGTGGGCTAGTCTAGCGGGCGCTCGGCCGGTCAGCGTGGGCGGCGTCCGGGATTGCGATCTGCAGCAGGTTCCGGTCATTCCTGTCGATGGCGATCGTGCCGCCGGATATCGCCTGGACCAGTCGCAAGCCCGCCCCCCATTCGGGCGCCGGGCCCAGATGCCGTTTGGAAAACCCGTCCCCCTCGTCGCGGATGCGAACCAGCGTCTGCGTGCCGTCGTGCCGGACCGACAGCGTGATGGTGCCGCGCCCATGCTTGACGGCGTTGCTGATCAGTTCCGCCAATACGAAACCCAGGCGGGCGCGCCGGGGCGCGGGGATCGGCAGGCCCGGTTCGATGTCGATCGCCAGCTTGCGCCCGCCCAGGCCATCGATCAGCGCCACCTGCAGGTCCTCGCACAGGGACAGCAGGTAGTCGGACGTGTCGGTGTCGGCCATATCGCCGGCCGAGCGCAGCTCGCGGCTGATGAGCGCGATCGTCACGACGCGGTCCGCCGCGGCCAGGATGGCCCGGCGCACCTCCGGCGCCGGGTTGTTGCGGGCCTGTTCCCGCAGGATGTTGCCGACCAGGTGGAGACTGTTCTGCAGCCGGTGGTCGATCTCCTGGAGCAGGAACTCCCGCTCCTGCGCCAGCTTCGCGAGGCGGCTTGCGGCCAGCCGCAGTTCGAGTTCACTGCTTGCGATGCCGGCGAAAGCCGTAAGCCGGGCGCGATCGACGGGTGACATGGTGCGGGGCTGGTCCGACAGGACGCACACCGTCCCGAGCTTATGTCCGTCGGGCGTCGTGATGGGCGCGCCGGCATAGAAGCGGATGCGGGGGCTGCCGGTGACCAGAGGGTTGTCGGCGAAGCGTGGATCCTGGTTGGCGTCGTCCACGACCATGACGCCGTCCTGCCGGATCGCGTGTTCGCAGAACGCCCAGGCGCGCGAGGTCTGCTGCAGCTCCACGCCGGTGCGGGCCTTGAACCATTGACGGGACTGATCGACGAACGAAACCAGGGCCATGGGCGTGTCGAAGACGACCCGGGCCAGCTCGACGATGCGGTCGAAGGCGGGTTCGGCTTCGGTGTCGAGCACGGCATAACGGTCCAAAGCGTCGAGCCTGGCTTTCTCGTCGTCGCTCAATGGCTCGGTGGTCTGTGGCATGGCGCGCTCGCGTTCCGATCTATGGCACTTCCGGTCTGGGCATTAGCGAAGCATTAACCTTTATGTGTTTACTTGCATACATGGCAGCCGCGGAGAGTGTCATGTCGCCAGTTTCGTCTTGTCGGCAGCGCCGTGGCAGGCGGGCGGATTCGACTGGGCGTGCGGCCGAGATCAGCGCTGCGGATGCCTTGCAGCGGGATGGCTGGGCGATCTTGGGGCGCCGGGTTCGGACGGCAGCGGGTGAGATCGACCTGGTGGCGGAACGCGACGGTCTGGCCGCGATGGTCGAGGTGAAGGCACGGCCCACCCTGTCGCAGGCGGCTGCGGCGCTCGGGTCCCGGCAGAAGCTGCGGCTCATGGCTGCCGCTGAGGCCGTTCTGGCGGTCAACCCGGGCTGGGGGCGGAATGGCGTTCGGTTCGATGTGCTGCTCGTCGACGCGCTGGGCCGGGTGCGGCGGGTGACGGATGCGTTCCGGGCGGAAGCGGCCTGACGGCTTGCGACTATCTGGCCGGCGGCGTCTCCTGCTGCGCCGTGCGCCGCACTAGCACGATGATGCCGGCGCCAAGCCCCGCCGCCAGAAGGGTCACGACACCCAGCATCAATCTCGTCCGATAGCCGACGCTCGCCGCCTCCCGCCGCTGCTCGTCCATGACGGTCAATCGCGCCCGCGCAATCCGGTCCGGCAAGCCGCCTGGCGCGTCGAGCACGAGGGGAGCGAGGTTTCCGAGTGCAGGTCGCAGCGCCTCGAGCGCCTGGCCGTCGACCGCCGCCGCCGCCCGGTCCAGCACGGCGCCGCGGACGATGCCGCGCTCCAGCGGAATGCTCGGCGCGTAGCTGGCGAACAGGCCGCACAGCCCGACCAGTGCGAACAGCACGACAAGGAAGGCGATCCATGGGGCGGTGGGGCGCATCGCCAACCCATCCGCCCAAAGGCTGGTGCGGTCAACCCGGCCGTGGCACCACTCTACCCATGACCGATAGCCCCTACCTCTTCCGCGCCGCCGATCATCCCTTGACGCCCCATGGTCCCCGCCTGGCGGTGCGGGAGGCGGTGTCCGGCTTCGGGATCGCGCTCCGCTATCAAGAGCGTGCGCCCGACCCGCCCGATGCGCCGGAAGCGGCCTGGTGCCACACGGGCCACAGCGTCTTCGTCCTGCACGGCCGCATCCGCTACCGCTTCGACACGCATACGGTCGAGGCCGGGCCGGGCGACATGCTGCACATCCCCGCGGGGGCGGCGCATCGGCACAAGCCGGGCGTTGTCGGTGACGAGGTCGTCCGCTACGTTCTGACCGAGTTCGAGTAACCCGGCCCCGTCCATAGGGGATCGCTTGCGTCCTGCCGCGGAGGGCGCGATCCTTCCGCCATGGACACTGAGAGATTCGACGCGATCGTCATCGGGGCGGGCATCGCGGGGGCAACCGTTGCCGCGCACCTGGCCGCAGACCGGCGCGTCGCGCTGATCGAGGCGGAGGAGGCGGCCGGGTATCACAGCACCGGTCGGTCGGCCGCGATCTGGATCCTGAACTACGGGCCGCCGGACGTCCGGGTGCTGACGGGGCAGTCCCGGGCGTTCTTCGAGCATCCGCCCGAGAACTTCGCCGACGCGCCGATCCTGGCGCAGCGGCCGACGCTGTTCCTGGCGCCGCCCGACCAGGTGGAGCATCTGGACCGGCTGCTGGCGGAGGGGACGGGACTGCGGGAGGCCTCCATCGCCGAGGTCACGGCGATGGTGCCGGCATTGCGGCCGGGGTACCTGGCGAAGGCGGCGATCGAGGAGGACGCGTTCGACATGGACGTGGCCGCGCTGCACCAGGGCTTCCTGCGGCAGTTGCGGGGGCGGGGCGGCACGTTGGCGCTGCGGAGCCGGGCCGGGCGGATCGAGCGCCGCGGCGGGGAATGGCACGTGGAGACCAGCGGCGGCGGCAGCTTCGGCGCGCCCGTCGTCGTCAACGCGGCCGGCGCCTGGGGCGACGTGGTGGCGGAGCATGCGGGGGTCGCGCCGTTGGGGCTGGTGCCGAAGCGGCGGACGGGATGCGTGATCGATCCCGCGCCGTACACGGTGCGCGACTGGCCGATGGTGAACGACGTCGATCACACCTGGTATATCCGGCCCGAGGCGCGGACCAAGCTGATGGTCAGCCCGGCGGACGAAACCGATATGCATCCGCACGACGTGCAGCCGGACGAGCTGGATGTGGCGATCGCCATCGACCGGATGCAGCAGGCGCTGGATATCGAGGTGCGGCGGATCGAGCATAGCTGGGCGGGGTTGCGGACGTTCAGCCCGGACCGGAGCCTGGCATTCGGGTGGGACCCGGACGCGGCCGGGTTTTTCTGGTGCGTGGGGCAGGGGGGCTACGGCATCCAGACGTCGCCGGCGGCGGGGAAGCTGGTGGCGGACGTGATCGCGGGGCGCGACCCGGGACCGGCGGGGGCGATCCTGAAAGCGGTCGATCCGGCGCGGTTCCGCGCCTGACGGGCGTGGCCCGCCTTGTGCGGCTGGTTCACCGCACGGTGTACCATTACCAGCGCCCGGTGCAGTTGGGGCCGCAATGGCTGCGGCTGCGTCCGTTGCCGGATCCCCGGGCGGCGGCGCCGGGGTATCGGCTGGCCATCGATCCCGCGCCGTTGACGCTGCACTGGATCACGGATCCGCTGGGCAACCAGGTGGCCCGGTTCGCCTTGGCTGCGCCGGTCGACCGGTTGACGATCGAGGTCGTGCTGGATCTCGACATGACGCCGCGCAATCCGTTCGATTTCGTGCTGGATCCCGGCGCGGTGCGGTGGCCATTCGCGTATGCGGCGGCGGATGCCGGGCCGCTGGCGCCGTTCCTGCCCGCGGGCGCGGCGGGGCCGGCGATGGAGGCGCTGCGGGCGGAGACAGGCGCGGCGGCCGATACGGTGGAGCTGGTGCGCGCGCTGGCGGCGCGGGTGCAGCAGCGCCTGGCCTACATCGTGCGGATGGAGGAGGGCGTGTGGACGCCGGAGCGGACGCTGGCCGAGGGCCGGGGGTCGTGCCGCGATTCCGCCTGGTTGCTGGTCATGCTGCTGCGAATGCATGGCATCGCGGCCCGCTTCGTGTCCGGATACCTGGTCCAGCTTCCCGATGACGGGGCGGACGGGGCGGAGCTGCATGCCTGGGCGGAGGTCTACCTGCCCGGGGCCGGGTGGGTGGGGCTGGACGCGACATCCGGAGCGATGGCGGCGGAGGGGCACGTGGCGCTGGCCGTCGGGCCGGAGCCGCTGGGCGCCGCGCCGTTGACGGGGACGATGGAGCCGGCGGATTCGCGGCTGGAGACGAAAGTCGTGGTCGAGCGGACGCCGCCGTGATCGGGCTGGCCGCGATCGACGAGATGGTGAACGGGCGCGGGGGCGTGCGGCCGCATTGGCGCGGCGTGCTGGGCGCGCTGTCGTCGCTGGACACGCATGCGCTGGCGGAGCGGGCGCGGCGGCTGGACGCGGCGGCGGAGGAGGAGGGGGCGGCGCCGTCCTGGCGGTGCGACCCGGTGCCGCTGCCGCTGACGCCGGAGGAGTTCTCGCACCTCGAACGCGGCCTGGTGCAGCGGGCGCGGCTGCTGGAGGCGATCCTGGCGGACCTGTACGGGGGTCAGGCGATGCTGGCCGAAGGGCTGGTGCCGCCCGCGCTGGTGCACGCGAACCCGGCGTTCCTGCGCGCGTGCCGGACCGAGGCGGGGTCCGCGCCGCCGGCGCGCTTCCTGCAGACGTATGCGGCGGACCTGGTGCGCGGGCCGGACGGGCAGTGGCGTGTGCTGGCGGACCGGACGGGGGGCGCCCTGGGCATCGGGTACGCCCGGGAAAGCCGGCGGCTGCTGGCGCGTGTGCTGCCGGAGCTGTTCCGGGCGACGCAGGTGCGGCAATTGCGGCCGTTCTTCGAGGCATGGCAGGACGCGCTGCTGCGGTTGGGCGCGCGGACGGACGGGCGGGCGCCGGTGGTGGCGATGCTGACGCCCGGCCCGTCCGACCCGCACTGGCCGGAGCATCTGGCCCTGTCGCGCGACCTGGCCTGCGCGTTGGTGGAGGCGCGGGACCTGACGGTGCGGGGCGGCGTGCTGTCCATCAAGACGCTGGACGGGCTGCAGCCGGTCGATGTGCTGGTGCGGCGCGTGCCGGGCGGAGGGGTCGATCCGCTGGAGCTGTCCGGGAGCAGCGGCGTCACGGGGCTGCTGGACGCGGCGCGGCAGGGGTCGGTGCGGATCCTGAACCATCCCGGCGCGGCGGCGATCGAGGCGCCGGCCTATGCCGCGTTCATGCCGTCATTGTCGCGCCGGCTGCTGGGGCAGGCGCTGCTGCTGCCGACGATGCCGACCGTGTGGCTGGCGGATGAGGGCGCGCCGCGCATGGTGGCGCAGGGGTTCGACCGATGGAGCGTGCGTCCGGCGCTGGACGGGTCGGCCCCGCCCGTGCCGCTGAACAGCCTGTCGCGGGAGGCCCGGGCGGCGCTGGAGGCATCGATGGCGGCGATGCCGTGGGCGTTCGCGGGGTGCACGAGCGCACCGCCATCCCGGGCGCCGTGCTTCGGGCCGGGGGGGCTGGCGCCGCAACCCGTCGTGATGCGGCTGTTCCTGATGCATGACGGGACGGCGTGGCGCATGATGCAGGGGGGACTCGGGCGCGTGCTGCAGGCGGGGGAGCACGTGACGGAGACGCTGCCGACCGGCGCGGTGTTCAAGGATGTG
Source organism: uncultured Acetobacteraceae bacterium (assembly GCA_964246015.1). Classification (GTDB taxonomy): domain Bacteria; phylum Pseudomonadota; class Alphaproteobacteria; order Acetobacterales; family Acetobacteraceae; genus JBBROS01. The sequence goes on along the minus strand of CAXTPG010000032.1, from coordinate 20,263 downwards.
TGGGTGTTGAGTCAGGAGAGCGGCGTGATCGAGGGGCCGGGACCGGTGCAGCAGGGGCCGGTCGCGCTGCGGCGGACGGCGGGAAACCTGCCCAGCCGGGTGGCGGACGACTTCTTCTGGCTGGGGCGGTATGTGGAACGGCTGGAGGCGCAGGCCCGGCTGGGCCGGGCCGGGCTGCTGCGGCGTGCGCGGGGCGCGCCGCTGCCGCGGGAGATCGCGGAGCTGGTGGTGCTGGTGCGGTGCCTGCATGCGGCGGGGTTCGCCGCGGCGGAACCGGGAACGCCGTTCGAGGAGCAGATCCGGGCGTCGTTGTCGCCGTGGGGGACGATCGGGGCCGGGTTGGACCACTCGGCCCGGCTGATCGAGGCGCTGCGGGACCGCATGACGGTCGAGACGCATGGGGCGTTCACCCATGCGCTGCGGGCGGCGCGGGCGGATGTGGCGGACGTGCCGGGCGGCGGGCTGGACGGGCTGGTGCACGCGATGGCGGGGTTGCAGCGGCTGGCGACGACGATCGCGGGGGTGGCCGCCGAGGGCATGGTCCGGGGTGGCGGGCGGCTGTTCCTGGATCTGGGCCGCCGGGTCGAGCGGGGGATGGTCGGCGGGTATGTGCTGGCGACGGTGCTGGACCAGCCGCCGGCGCGGATCGACGGGACGCTGCGGCTGGCGCTGGAGCTGTGCGACAGCGCGATCACGTATCGGGGCCGCTACCTGAGCGTGCTGCAGCCGGCGGCGGTGCTGGACCTGGTGCTGGCGGATACTGGCAATCCGCGGGCGTTGGCGTTCCAGTTCGCGCAGGCGGCGGGGCTGCTGCGGGCTGCGGGGGACGAGGAGCTGGGCGGCGCGGCGGCGGCATGGCAGCGGCGGGTGGAAGCGGTGGTGGACCGGGTCGCCCGGGCGCCCGACCCCGCGGTGGAGACGACGGCCATCGCCAACGACCTGGTCGGGGCCGGCAATGCGGCGGCGGGGCTGTCGGAACGGGTGACGCGGCGCTTCTTCGCGCTGCTGCCGCGGCTGCAATCCGTGGGGCTGGAGACGGCGTGAGCCTGCGCGTCGAGCACGTGACGGAGTACGAGTATGCGAGCCGGGTGGAGCTGGCGGCGCACCTGGTGCATCTGCGCCCGCGCTGCCTGCCGTGGCAGCACGTGCGGCACTTCGCGCTGCGGGCGACCCCGGAGCCGGACCGGGTGCGGTGGGGCACCGACCATTTCGGCAACCCGGTCGCCTGGTTGTTCCTGGACCGCGCGCATGAGCGGCTGAGCGTCGCGGTGGAGGCGGTGGTGGATATCGAGCCGCGGGCGGCGCCACGGGCCGCGGACACCCCGGCCTGGGAGCATGTGGCGAGCCTCGCGCAACGGCCGGCGGCGGCGCGGGATGTGGCGGAGTTCGCGTTCGGGAGCGCGATGGCGCCGGTGGAGGCCGGGGTGCGGGCCTATGCGGCCGAGAGCTTCCGGCCCGGGCGGCCGGTGCTGGCGGCGCTGCTGGACCTGATGGCGCGGATCGGGCGGGATTTCCGGTTCGATCCCGAGGTGACGACGGTCTCGACCCCGGTGGAGCGGGTGCTGCAGTTGCGCGCGGGGGTGTGCCAGGACTTCGCGCATCTGATGATCTCGGGGTTGCGGGGGCTGGGGCTGCCGGCGCGGTATGTGTCGGGGTATGTTCGGACGGTGCCGCCACCGGGCCAGGCGCGGCTGCGGGGCGCGGATCACAGCCACGCCTGGGTCTCGTGCTGGGTGGGGCCGGCGCTGGGATGGATCGACCTGGACCCGACCAACGACCTGGTCGTGGGGGTGGATCACGTGTGGCTGGGATGGGGGCGGGACTATGCGGATGTCAGCCCGATCCGGGGGGTGCTGCTGGGCGGCGGGCGGCATACGTTGCGGGTGAGCGTGGATATCGAGCCGGAGGAGGAGTTGGCACGGTGCGGGTGCTGAGTGCGGTTGCCAAGTGCGGTGGTGGGTTGAAGGACCCACCCTACGGGATGGAGTGTACGGGACGTGCAGGTGGATGAAATCTCGATCACGCTGGCGGGGCAGGCGCTCCGGGTGACCGGCAACCCGGACGATCCGTACTACCGGAACGTGCAGGCGCTGGCGGATGAGATGCGCGGGCTGGAGCCGTGGTACCGGACGCACTTTCCCCGGGATGCGATGGTGATCGACGCGGGGGGGAATATCGGATTGACCGCGCTGTTCTTCTCGCGGCTGTTCCCCGATGGGCACGTGCACGTGTTCGAGGCGCTGCCGCGGAATGCGGCCTACCTCGAGGCGAACCTTCGCCTGAACGGCGTGACGAACTGCACGCTGAACGCGGTCGCGCTCGGCGATCGGCCGGGCCGTGTGGCGATGCAGGGCGAAGGCTCGGCCTCGCATGTGGCCGGGGCGGTCCGGAGCGGGCCCGAGGCCGACGGCGTGGAGGTGACCACGCTCGATGCCTACGCGCGGAAGGCGGGCCTGGATCGCCTGGACCTGCTGAAGATCGACGTCGAGGGGTTCGAGCCCGCAGTGCTGGCGGGGGCGCGCGACTTGCTCGACCGGACCCGGCCGGTGCTGACGATGGAGTTCAACAGTTGGTGCCTCGCCTACATCCAGGGCTACAGCGTGCCTGCCTTCGCGGCGGAGCTGTGGCGGTTGTTCGAGGTCACGGTGATCGACGACGGGGCGAATGAACGCCCGGCCGGCGGCGGCGACCTTTCGGCGTTCCTGCATGACAACGTCGTCCGGCATGGCGCGGTGGACGACGTCGTGCTCCGGCTTCGGCACGGCGCGACGATGCGGGATTTCGTCGTCGACCCACCAGGCGCGTCGTCGACGCGGCTGGCCGAGCTGGACGACCTGCGCGCGGCGTTGGACGGGATGCACCGGTCGACGTCGTGGCGGATCACTCGGCCGTTGCGTGCGCTGAAGCGCCTGCTGTCGGGCTGACCCCGTGGAGAACCCTCACGGTGACGCGGGCGCGCTCCAGCGGAGCCTGAGGTCGAGCAGATGCAGCGCCAGGCCCGCCAGCAACGCCATCGAGACCCAGCCCCACCAGGCGGCGTGGAGGGCCGCGCCGGACGCGGCGATCAGGCAGGCGCCCGCGCCGAGGTTGGGGAGCAGCAGCCGGGGCGGGACCCCGCGCCCGGTCCGGCGGAACAGCAGCGTGAGCGCCACGGCTTCCAGCGCCATCCCGGCCAGGATCGCGGCCGTCGCGCCACCGCTCGCGAACCAGGCGTCCATCACTCCTCGCGCCGGAGGTGCCGGCGCATGCGGCGCAGGCTCAGCGCCATCAGCGCCGCGACGATGGGGATGCTGATGCCGACGACGATCTCGGGCTTCACCCGGGCGCCGGCCTCGTGCGCCGCCTCGGCCAGTTTTCCGATCAGCGCGGCGACGTAGTAGGTGACGGCGGCGACGGACAGGCCCTCGACCGCGGATTGCAGCCGCAGCTGCAGCTTCACGCGGCGGTTCATGGCCTCCAGCAGCGCCTGGCTCTGGCGCTCGCGCGTTACGCCCACGCGGGTCGCGAGCAACTGCGTCGCGCGGGCGACCCGGCGGGACAGCTCCTCCTGCCGTGCGGCCACGGAGCGGCAGGTGTTCATGGCGGGGGCGAGGCGGCGTTCGGTGAACTCCTGCAGGGTCTGCAGGCCCGCGATCCGTTCCTCGCGCAGTTCCTCGATGCGGTTCTGGACGATGCCGTCATAGGCGTCGGCGGCGCTGAAGCGATACAGGTTGTCGGCCTGGCGGCTGTCGATCTCGGCCGCGAGCCGGGTCAGGCGGTCGAGCAGGATGGGCTCGTCGGCCTCGGTCGCGGTCACCATGGCGGCGGTGATGCGCGCCAGCTCCTGCTCGCAGCGGGCGACGACGGGGGCGAGGGCCTGGGCCACGGGCAGCGCGAGCAGCGCCATCATGCGGTAGGTGTCGATCTCCAGCAGGCGCTGGCAGACGCGGCCGGCCTGCCACGGGGTCATGCCGCGGTCCTGGACCAGCAGGCGGCTGAAGCCGTCGGGGTAGATGCGGAAGTCGGTGAAGGCGACGGCCGCGCCGTCCGACACCTGCGCGCCGACCAGGACCTCCCGCGAGAACAGGCGGCTGCCGAGGGCGACGGAGTCGTCCTCGTTGGGGGCGGCGAGCACGAGGTGGGCGGCGACCATGAGCGCGCCGGGGAGGGCGGCGACCCAGGGGGCGGGGACGGCGGACAGGGCGGTCTGGGCGAAGGGGTCCTCGGACCCGCCGGCGACGATGAAGGTGTAGCGGACGAACTCGGTGTGCTTCTCCCATTTCAGGCGGAAGGCAAAGAGGTCGGCGCTGTAGTGGCTCGATCCCGGTTCGGGCGGGGCGACGCCGCAGGTCCGGGCGAGGGTGACCACCGCCTGGAAGCTCGCGTCGCGCTGTGCGGCGTCGCATAGCAGCGCGAGGTAGGAGACGCGGGCGGGGGCGGCGAGCGGCTCGGGCGGGCGGGCGTGGACCTCGTCGTTGAGCTGCACGCGCTGGGGGTGGTTGGGCGGCGGCGTCATGGCGGCGTCACTCCCAAAGGCGCGGCGGGCAAGGCTGCGGGGGCCAAGGCTGCGGGGGCCAAAGAGTCCGCGAAGGCGGCGATGCGGTCGGCGGTGCCGGCCGGGTCCTCCTCGTGCGAGAGGTGGCCCAGGCCGGGCATGGTGTCCAGGCGGGCGCCGGGGGTGCGGCGGGCGATTTCGGCGGATTGGGCGGGCGGGACGGCGCGGTCGTTGGCGCCGGTGACGAGCAGGAGGGGGGCCGCGAGGCGGGGCAGGTCGGCGAGCAGGGGCTTCAGGTCCCATTGCGCCATCATCGCGAGGGCGGCGGCGGCGTGGCGGCTGTCCTGGATGACGCGGGCATAGAGGGCGACGCCCTGTGCATCGAGGGTGGAGCCGGTGTCGGCCAGGAGCTTCGCGACGACCTTGGTGTCGCGGGCGCGCCAGGCGAACAGGCTGGGCAGCAGCGGCAGGCCGACGAGCAGCTTGGCCAGCGGAGAGAATATCTGCCCGGCCATGCCCGCGAGGGGCATGAGCGCGCCGTTGAGGGCGACGACGCCGCGGGGGGCGATGGTTCCGTCCAGGGTCATGCGGAGCGCGATGGCGGCGCCGGCGGAGTGGCCGGCGACGAGGGCGGGCTGCATGTCCAGGGCGCGCAGCAGGGCGGCCACGGCGGCGGCCATGTCCGGCAGGCCGAGCCGGTTGCTGCCCGGCGTGTCCGTGAAGCCGTGGCCGGGAAGGTCCGGGGCGACGACGGTGAAACGCCGGGCCAGGATGGGAGCCAGGTCGCGCCAGGAATGGGTGGCGGCGGCGGTGCCGTGCAGCAGCAGCAGGGTGGGACCCTGGCCCATGACCTGGACGTGCCAGCGGATGCCGTGGGCGCGGACCATGCGGCTGGACTGGGGGTTGGGCCAGTTGGGGATCATGGAATGGCGGGTCCCGGGCCGGTCTCGTGCGGATGGCAGGTCCTCACGCCGGTCCTCTCCCGATGGGCGCGCCCCGGATGCTGCGGGACAGGGCGGCTGCGTCGGCGTAGGGAAGCGGGAGGTAGCGGCCGCCCATGGCGGTCGCCAGCGCCCGGGCGGCGGGGTTGGGGCGGGGCGCGGTGTCGATCAGCAGGGCGGCGTGGCCGGCGATGCGGACCATGCGGGCGGCGGCGGTCGCGTCCTGCCCGGCCTGCGTGCGGCCGCCCTTGCCGTCGCGCGCGACGTTGGCCTGGCCGTCCGTCAGCAGGACCAGGGTGGGGGTGCCCCCCCGGCGGCGGACGGAATCGGCCAGGAGCGCGCCCGCGTCGATGCCCGCCGCAAGGGGCGTGCCGCCGCCGCCGGGCAGACCGGCAAGGCTGCGCTTGGCCCGCACCAGCGAGCGCGTGGGCGGCAGCAGCAGCGTGGCTGCCCGGCCGCGGAAGGCAAGGACGGCGACCTGGTCGCGGCGGATGTAGCAGTCGGCCAGCAACAGCTCGACGGCGCCCTTCGCCTCGGCAAGGCGGTTGAGCGCGTGGGAGCCGCTGGCGTCGACGAGGAAGATGGTGGTGGTGCCGGAGCGCTGCTGCCGGTGGCTGACGCGGAGGTCGTCCTTGCGGATGCGGATCGGGGGAGCGCCGCCGCGCATGGGTTGCCAGGGGGCCGCGGCGCGAAGGGTCTCGACGACGTCGAGGCGCAGCCCGTCGCGGGGCAGACCGGGGCGCGTGCCGGCGGGACGGCCGCGGGCGCCGCGCGTCGGGGCGCCGACGCGGCCGGGGTCCCGGGCGCGGGGGCCGCCCGCGGCAAGCATCGCGAGCAGGCCGGGGGGGATCGCGGCGCGGGCGGCGTCCAGCACCTGGTCGGCCAGGGTCTCGCCCTGCTGTGAAGTCGAGTCCTGATCGGGCTCCGGCGGTTCGGGCTCCGGGGGTTCGGGCGGCGGCGGATCGGACGGAAAGGTCGTGGCGCGGGGGGCGAGCACGAGACGGGCGGCGAGGGCGACGTCCTCGGGCGTCGCGCGGGTGCGGCCGGCCGCGGCGGCGGCGGCGCGGGCGACCCGGGCGGCATGCAGGGGCGCGCGGCCGGAGGCGATGCCCAGGGCCACGGCGGTGGCGCACAGGGCCTCCAGTGCGGCGTCCTCGATCTCGGCTTCGGGGCCGGGCCCGGCGTCCGGGGCCTCGGCCGGCATCAGCGGGAGGGCGGTGAGGTCGAGGTGGATGGCCACGCGGTCCATGAGGCAGGCGGGCGGGCGCTCCTCGTCGATGCCCTCGTCCAGCAGGACCAGGCCGAAGCCGCCGCCGGCGTCCATCGCCTGCGCGACCCGGGCCGCCGTGCCGGGCGGCAGGCGCTCGGCCATGGCGAGCAGGACGACGCCATCCTCCGCCTCTGCCAGGGCGCCCTGCGTGCGGACGGGCCGGCCCGCGGCGAGCGTCGCGGGGAGATCGAGGCCGCCCAGGAGCCGATCCTCGGCGATGCCCGCGGGAAGCTTGCGCCAGGGGCCGTCGACCAGCCCGCGCAGCACCGAAAGCCAGCGGTCGCGGACGGGGCCGGCGGGGGCGCGGAGGCAGATGCCGCCGATGGCCGCCGGGTCCTGCGCGAACAGGATCGCGGCCTGCATTGCGTCCGTCCAGGGATGCGGCGGCGGCGTCATTCGGGAAACAGCGCGGCGATGGCGCGGGCGACCCGGCTGCCGGCGCTGGCGTCGTCCAGCGGGTCGCGGCGGAGGCGGTGGCGCAGCGCCAGCGGGGCGACGGCGAGGATATGCGACAGGGCGACGGCGGCGTCGCCCTCCCAGGCCGCCAGGGCGCGGGCGGCGCGGAGCAGCGTGAGCTCGGCGCGCAGGCCGTCGGTGCCGAGTTCGAGGCAGAGCCGGGCGGCGTCGCCGAGCACGGAGTCGTCGGCGGTGGTGCCCGGCAGGCGGGCGCGGGCGGCGAGGATGCGGTCGCGGATCGCCGCCTCTTCGCCGGCCCACAGCGCGCGGAAGGCGGCCGGGTCACGCTCGAACGCGTCGCGGCGGCGGACGATGTCGATGCGGGCGGGGATGTCGGCGGGGGTGGTGACGTCGACGGCGAGGCCGAAGCGGTCGAGCAGCTGGGGGCGGAGCTCGCCTTCCTCGGGGTTGCCGCTGCCCACCAGCACGAAGCGGGCGGGGTGGCGGACCGAAAGCCCCTCCCGCTCCACCAGGTTCTCGCCGGATGCGGCCACGTCGATCAGAAGATCGACCAGGTGGTCCTCGAGCAGGTTGACCTCGTCGATATACAGGAAGCCCCGGTTGGCGCGGGCCAGCAGCCCCGGCTCGAACGCACGCTCCCCGCGCGTGAGGGCGCGTTCGAGGTCGAGCGCGCCGACGACGCGGTCCTCGGTGGCGCCCAGCGGCATGTCGACGACGGGAACGGGGACGGTCTCCGCGACGATGGGGGCGCCGCCGGTGCAGGCCGGGCAGACGCCGGCCGGGGCGGCGGGGGCGCAGCGATACGGGCAGCCGGCAACGACGGGCAGCGGCGGCAGCAGCGCCGCCAGGGCGCGCACGGCCGTGCTCTTGCCGGTGCCGCGGTCGCCGAAGACCAGGACGCCGCCGACCGAGGGGTCGATGGCGGCGATCAGCAGCGCCTGCTTCATCTCCACCTGGCCGACGATCGCCGTGAACGGGAACGTCTCAGCCATACGCACACACCGCCATCATTCCCCCGTTTTCCCCGGCGTTTCCCCCGGCCTCAAGACTGCGCGACGATGCGTGGCCGGCGCAACCCGGCGCGCGCCCGCGCGCTGCGGTTGCAAAGGAGACACGCCATGCCCGATATCACCCTGCTCAGCGCTCTTTCAATCGGCACCCTGGTCGCGGTCCTGGCGATCGGCATCACCCAGTTCATCCGCGTCCGCAAGTCCCAGGAGAAGCGGGGCGAGCATCCGGGCGGGATCGCCGGCCCGTCCGACTAGCCGGCCGGGGCTTCATGCGGCAGTCTGCGCCGGCGCGGCATCCCGCCGCCCGGACGCCGCCGCATGTTCCCGATCACCCGCCACCGCCGCCTGCGCCGCACCGCCCCGCTCCGCGCGCTGGTCCGCGAATCGCGGCTGGTGGCGGAAGACCTGGTGCTGCCGATCTTCGTCGAGGAGGGTGTCGACGACCCGGTCCCCATCGACACCATGCCGGGCGTCTCGCGCATTCCGGAGCGGCGCTTGGCGCGGGAGGTCGAGGCAATCGCGCGCGACGGCGTGAAGGCGATCATCCTGTTCGGCATCAGCCACGGGAAGGACGCGACGGGCAGCGACAGCCTGCTGTCCGAGGGGCTCATGGCGCGGATGACGCGCATCGCGAAGGATGCGGCGCCCGAGCTGGTCGTGATCACCGACAACTGTTTCTGCGAATACACCGACCATGGCCATTGCGGGATCGTGGAGCACGGGCACGTGCACAACGACATGACGCTCGAGAACCTGGCCCGGCAATGCGTGATCGCCGCCGAGGCAGGGGCGGACCTGGTGGCGCCGTCGGCCATGATGGACGGCCAGGTGACGGCGATCCGCGCAGGGCTGGACCGCGCCGGGCACACGGGCACGCCGATCATGGCGTATTCCAGCAAGTTCGCGAGCGCGTTCTACGGCCCCTTCCGCGCGGCGGCCGGGTGCGACCTCGTCGGCGACCGCAAGGAATACCAGATGGACCCGATGAACGGGCGCGAGGCCCTGCGCGAGAGTGGGGCGGACGAGGCGGAGGGCGCCGACATCCTGATGGTCAAGCCCGGCATGCCCTACCTCGATGTGCTGGCGCGCATCCGCGACCGGACGGACCTGCCGCTGGCGGTGTACCAGGTGAGCGGGGAGTACGCGATGCTGAAGTTCGCGGCGCAGGCGGGCGCGCTGGACGAGGACCGGGTGGTGCACGAGGCGCTGGGGGCGTTCAAGCGGGCGGGCGCGGACCTGATCCTGAGCTATTTCGCCCGCCAGGTGATCAGGCAGGGGCTGTAGGTCACACGATCAGCATCAGGTCGGTGCTGCCGGTGCGTTCGCCGGCCGCGGTCAGCATGACATGGGCCTGGCCGCGATGATGGGTCTGATGGTTGAAGAAGTGCACGACCAGCATCGCGCGGGACTTGCGCATCTCGCGGTTGGCGGCGTGGCTGTACCAGGTCAGGTCCTGGTCCAACCACGCCTGATCGACGCGGGCGGCCCATTCCTCGATGCACTCGTCGGCATGGACGCGTTCGGCCTCCAGCTCGGCGAAATCCTCGATCTCGCGGTCGCTTTCCTCCAACGTGCGGACGGGCTTGCGCCAGCCGTCGAAGCGGCACATCCACATGCGATCGCCCCATAGCAGGTGGGCCAGGGTGCCATGAAGGGAGTGCCAGAACGCGCCGCGGTCACGCCGGCGCTCAGCATCCGGGAGGCGGCCGGCCGACGCATAGAGGCGGCGGTTCATCTCGGCGTTGTAGGTTGCCATCATCGCGACGTAGCCGGGATTCATCTGCCACTCCCACCCGAATGGGTAAAAGCGTAAATCGGGTGCCGCTGGAGGGGAACGTCATAATGCACACCACGGATGCATTGCTGCTGCGAGAAGATGCGGGGGGCGTCGCGACCCTCACGCTCAACCGCCCGGCGGCGCGCAACGCGCTGAGCGTCGCGTTGATGACGGAGCTGGAGCGCGCCCTGGCGGCGATCGCGATGGACGGGTCGGTCCGGGTGGTCGTGATCGGGGGGGCGGGGCCGGCCTTCTGCGCCGGGCATGACCTGAAAGAGGTGCGGTCGGCGGACCGGCCGGCGTTGCAGGCGCTGTTCGCGCAGTGCAGCCGGGTCATGCAGGCCATCGTGGCGTTGAAGGCGCCCGTGATCGCGCGGGTGCACGGGGTCGCGTCGGCGGCGGGATGCCAGCTGGTCGCGACGTGCGACCTGGCCGTGGCGGCGGAGACGGCGCGGTTCGCGACGCCCGGGGTAAACATCGGGCTGTTCTGCTCGACGCCGATGGTCGCGCTGTCCCGGGCGGTGGGCCGGAAGGCGGCGATGGAGATGCTGCTGACGGGGGAGATGGTGGGCGCCGCGGAGGCAAGGCGGCTGGGCCTGGTGAACCGCGTGGTGCCCGATGCTGACCTGGACGGGGCGGTGGCGGCGCTGGCGGCGCTGATCGCGGGCAAGAGCCGGGCGGTGGTGGGGCTGGGCAAGCCCGCCTTCTACGCGCAGGCGGAGATGGGGCTGGCGGAGGCCTATGACTACACGTCCGGCGTGATGGTGCGGAACATGGCGGAGCCGGACGCGGCGGAGGGGATCGACGCGTTCATCGCCAAGCGGGCGCCGGTCTGGACTGGGTGATCCGTCACGCGGCCTCGGCGAAGCCCTGCCGCAGCAGCCGGTCCACGATGACGGCGCGTTGCGCGTAGGTGTGGCTGGCGAGCACGCGCGCCCGGGCGGCGGCGCCGATGGCGCGGGCGCGCCCGGGCGTCAGCGCCTGCAGGTGATCGGCCACGTCCTTGCCGTCGCGCGCGACCAGCACGTCCCGGTCCGGTTCCAGGAACTGCTCGATCCCTTCCCACGCGTCGGTGATCAGGCACACGCCCGCGCCCGCCGCCTCGAACACCCGGGTCGCGGGGGAGAAGCCCACCTGCGCCATGCTGTCGCGCGCGACGTTCAACACGGCCTTGGCCGAGCAGTTGAAGGCGTTGTGGTCGGCGGTGCCGACGTGCCCGATGGCGCGCACGTTGGGCGGCATCGGCTTGTCGTGCCAGCCATTGCCGCCCAGCAGGAAGGATTGCGCCGGGCAGAGCGCGGCGGCGGCCAGGAAGAACTGCTCCACCCGCCGCTCCCGGTCCGGCAGCCGGTTGGCGAGGAAGGACAGGTCCGCGGCGAAGCGGGGTTCCGCGGGCGCCGGGTGGTGGGTGGCCGGGTCCAGCGCGTTGTAGACGGGCACGCAATGCCGGGCGCCCAGCGCGCGGTAGGCGTCGACGACCGGCGGGCCCCCGCCATAGGTCAGCACGGCGTCCAGCCGCGGCAGCAGCGCCCGCATGGGATGCGTCGCGTCCGCGCGGACCGTATCCAGCGTCGCCGCGGCGTCGACGTCCCAGAACAGCCGCATCGCGCCCGGCCGCGCCTGCGCGACGATTCCGGCCAGCAGCTCGTCGTCGAACACGCCGACGCCGCTGGCCTTCACCACCACGTCCGCCCGCTTCGCTTCGTCCAGCACGCCGCGCAGGCCCTCCGCGGTGGCGGGATAGACGACGGAGCGGGCATAGCCGGGCGGTTCGATATCCCGGTGCTGCTGCCGGTCGAAGGCGTCCGGCTCATAGAAGGTGATGCGGTGGCCCAGCGGCGCGAGGGCCGAGAGGATGCCGCGGTAATACGTCGCCGCCCCGTTCCAGTACGACGACAGCAGGCTCGATCCGTAGAACGCGATATCCATGTCAGGCCTCTGTCAGACTGGGCGCGCGCAGCCGCTGCACGATGCCCAGCAGCTCGTCCGCCCGGTGCGCGCAGGTGTGGCGGGCGTGGATGGTGGCGAGGCCGTGCGCAACCAGGTCCCGCCGCAACGGGGCGTCGTGGACGAGGTCGCGCAGCCGGGCCAGCATGGCGTCGCCGTCGCGGGCCGTCAGAAAGTCCCGGCCCGGCGTGAACAGGCCCTCATCGTCCCGCCACGGGGCCGAGACGAGCGGAATGCCGCAGGCCAGCGCCTCGAACACGCGGATCGTGGGGATGCCGGGCAGCGCCTGCACATAGAAGCGGCGGGGCACGTGCACCGTCAGCAGGTGGCGGGCGAACGCCGCCGGCGCGCGATGGTTCGCCAGCCAGCCGCGATACCGCGCGCCGTACCGGGTCAGGAGCGCCTGCGCCTCCCCGGGGTAGCGGACGCCGTGGATGTCCAATGGCACGCCTGCCGCCTGCGTCGGCCGCAACAGGAACGACTCGAGCTCCGCCGTGCGCTCCCCGTCGCCCCAGTTGCCGATCCAGACGGCGCCGGCGCGGGCGCCCTCGGCAGCGGGAGGACGGAACAGCGTCGTGTCCGCGGCCTCGTGCCACGTGAACACCCGCTCGCCCCAGCCCCAGCCGCGATACACCTCGGCCAAGGCCTCCCCAAAGGCGAGCACGCCGTCGTAGTGGCCGAGGTCATAGCGGCGCATCGCGTCGGGTTCGCTGACGGCCCGGTGGTGGGTATCGTGGAACAGCAGCGTGAAGCGCCCATGCCGGCGGGCGGCGCCCAGCGCGGCGACGAGCGCCGGGTCGCTCCATTCGTGGACGATGACGAGGTCGGCGCCGTCGATCAGCGCATCCAGGTCGGCGTCGGGCGCGAACACGGTCGCGTCCAGGTCCGGGTAGGCGTCGCACCACGCGGTTTCGGCGCCGCCATCCCGCAGCAGGTTCTGCATGGACCATGACCCGGCGGGCTCGAACGCCTGCACGTCATGTCCCTTCGTCTGCAAGGCCCGCAGCACGCCGCGCAGAAAATGCGCGTTGCCATGGTTCCAGCAGGACCGCAGCGAGTGCGTGAAATACGCGATCCGCATGGCTACCGCAGCTCCCATCGGGCCAGGGCCGGGCCCGCGCGCACGGGCGATGCGGACCCGAGCGGCAAGCCCCCGGCCAACGCTGTCCGGCCGGGCGAGGGCTTCAGCGCCCGATGCACCGCGAGCGTCCCGTCGACCATCGCATCCCGCGTGAACCGCAGCGCCCGTGCACGCGCGCCCCCGTCGCCCTCCGCATCCAGCGCGGCGCGCAAGGCGGCCGGCAACGCATCCGCGTCCGCCACGAACGTCGCCGCGCCGTCCCACAGCTCCCGAAACGTCGGGATATCCGCCAGGACCAGCCGCATTCCCGCCTGCGCCGCCTCCAGCACCGAAAGCCCGAACGGCTCGTACCGCGCCATCGACACGAACACCGAGGCCGAGGCATAGGCCCGCGCCATCGCCGCCGCGTCCAGGTGTCCCAGCGCCACGACATGCCGCAGCTCGATCCGCGCCCCGTTCGGTCCCGCCACGGGCCCGGCGGCCCGCACCGGTGCGCCCAGCCCGGCCGCCGCGCGATCGATCGCGGCTGCCCCCTTCGCCTCGTCCCACAGGCGTCCGGCCGTCAGCACCGCCCGGTCCCGCACCGCCGTGGCCGCTTCGGGGTCCGACCCGTTGTGCACGACGATGATCGGCACCGTCCCGTACACGCCCCGGACCGCCTCCGCATGGGCGCGCGACGGCGCGATCACCGCGTCCGCCGCGCGCAGCCCGGCCCCCGTCGCGGTGATCCGCCAGGCGAAGTCACCCGGCGGCGCCCCGTCCCGCATCGCCCGCCACCACGTCCCCACGCAGGAATGCGCGACGGCTATGACCGGCACCGGCCACCGCGCGCGCCCCACCAGCGCCGGCGCATGCAGATGCACGCCCGAAACGCCCGTCAGCGCGGCCAGCGTCGCCAGCCGCATGCTGGTCTGCTCCAGCGCCTCGGGATCCTCCGCCGTCCAGTCCAGCGGCAGCCCGGTCTGCACCAGCGTGATCCCCTCCGCCGCCCGGCGCTGCGCCGCGTCGGCCGCGGGCCCCAGCACGGCGAGCACGACCTCGATCCCCCGCACCCGCAGGCCGTGCGCCAGGTCCAGGCTGTAGCGCCAGACGCCGCCCACCGCGTCCGTCGTCAGCAGCAGCCGGGTCAACCCGCCCGGCACGCGCGCTCCAGCTCCGGCAGCGGCAGCGGGCGGTCGTCCTGGATGTCGGAAAACCGGTCGAACTGGCCCAGGTAGTGGGTATGCGCCCGCTCCCACGCCGCATCGTCCGGCAGGCCGAACAGGCGGCGGTAATCCGGGGAGCTTGGATAGGGGTAGAGTGGCACCGGGTCGTTGGCCCAGACGTTCTCGGCCCGCAGCCGGTCGCGCCACGCCTCGACCATCGCGTCGTCGTCGCTGGGCACCTCGATGAGGTTGGCCTGCACGAAGGGCACGTGGCGGCGGGCCAGGATCAGCAGGTCCGACAGCTCGTCGGTCGACAGCTTGCACTTCTTGTCCAGCGCCGCGCGGCCATCCTCGGTCAGGCTCTCGACCCCGGCCTCGATGCTGACGCAGCCGGCGCGGCCCAGCAGCGCGATCATGTCGGGCTTCCAGAGGTCGATCCTCGTCTGGATGCCGAACTCCAGCCCGCGCCCGACCAGCGCCTCCAGCAGCGCCCGGTTGGGCAGGAAGATCTCGTCGATGAAATAGAGGTACTCGACGCCCTGCGCCCGCAGCCCGTCGATCTCGGCCAGCAGGGGCACCAGGTCGCGGCGGCGGTAGGCGTCGCGGAAGTCGATCTTGGCGCAGAAGCTGCAGTGGTAGGGGCATCCGCGGGACGCCTCCACCTCCGCGCCCAGGCCCGTCGCCGGCCGGTCGTAGCGGTGATGGTGGTGGTGGTGCCGCGCGACCCATTCCGCGGGCCAGGACAACGCCGGCGCGCCCGTGAAGCGCGCCGCCTGCGGCCCGCCCGCCTGGACCAGCGCGCCATCCCGCAACACCGCGGTGCCGGCCAGCGCGCCGGGCACGCCGCCATCCGCGAGGGCGGCGACGACCTCCTCGCACTCGCCCAGCACGACGCAGCCGACGCCCAGCTTCGCCAATGTCGCCGCGGGCGTCGCCGACCCGTGCGGCCCGACCGCGACCGTCATGCCGCCCCGGCCCGCCAGGGCGTCCAGCATCTCCCGCGGGACCCGCAGCTCCGGCGGGGCGCAGCGCCAGAACAGATAGCTGGGCGCCGTCGTGACCACCGTCATGTCCGGGGCGAAATCCGCGACGGCCGACGCCATCTCGGCATAGGACTGCCCCATCAGGTGCCCGTCGAGCATCAGCACGGTGTGCCCGCCCACCTCCAGCATCTGCCGGCAATAGCCGAGTTCCAGCGGAAGATGCGGTTCGCGGCACCCGAAGTAGATGCTGCCCTCGAACGTCCAGGGCGGGTTCAGCAGCGCGACCTTCACGCCGCACCCCCCGACGCGGGTTCCAGCACCCGCTGCTCGCTGCGGACCCAGCCGACCAGCCGCCGCAGCCCGTCCTGCCAGGGCACGAACCGCCCCAGGCCAAGCGCCGACACGGCCCGGCGCGAATCCGCCACGAAATACCGCTGGTCGCCGGGCCGCCACTCCGAGAAGCGCAGGTCCGGCGTCCGGCCGGTGATCTCCCCGATCTCGGCCAGCACCTGCAGCAGGGTCACGGCGTTGTCCGGCCCCCCGCCCAGGTTGAAGGCCTGGCCCGACACGGCGCCCATGTTCGCCCACGCGCCCAGGTAGGCATCGACGGCGTCATCCACGAACAGCACGTCCCGCACCTGCCGGCCGTCGCCGTAGATGCTGATCGGCCGCCCGGCCAGCACGGAATACAGGAAGTGCGCGAGCCAGCCCTGGTCCTCGGTTCCGCGCTGCCGCGGCCCGTAGATGCAGCTCATGCGCAGGACGCAGGACGGCACGCCGAAGCTGCGGGCGAAATCGAGCACATACTGGTCGGCGGCGCCCTTGCTGCACCCGTACGGCGTGTAGAAGCTGAGCGGCCGCGCCTCGTCGATCCCGCGCGCGCGGAGCGCCGGGTCGGACGGCAGGTAGGCGTCGCCGTCGCGGGACAGGGGAATGTCGCCCAGCGCGCCATAGACCTTGTTGGTGCTGGCGAACACCAGCGGCGGCGGGTCGGCCCGGCGGCGCAGCGCCTCCAGCACGTTGAACGTGCCGCGCAGGTTCACGTCGAAGTCCAGTTCGGGGTCGTCCAGGCTGCTCGTCACCGCCACCTGCGCTGCCATGTGGAACACGGCCGCGACCCCCTGCGCCGCCCGCTCCACGGCCTGCCGGTCGCGGATGTCGGCGATGACCGGCGTGATGCGGGACCCGTGGCGCCGCTGCAACCAGGCGAGGTTTGCCTCGACGCCGGGCCGCGCGAGCGCATCGAACACCCGCACCTGGTGCCCCAGCCCCGCGAGCCGATCGGCCAGGTTGCTGCCGATGAAGCCGGCCCCGCCCGTCACCAGGACGGTGTTGGTCAGCCCGGTCAAGCGACCAGCCCCCGCTGCTCCAGCTCCCGCCGCGCATCCTGCACGCGGTCCTCGGCCTGCTGCAGCCGGACCCATTCCGCCAGCTCGCCCAGGCTGTCGTCGAAGCTGCGGCGTGGCGAGAAGCCCAGCACCTCCCGCGCCAGCCCGATATCGGCGAAGCAGTGCCGGATGTCGCCGACCCGCGCCTTGGCCATGACCTCGGGCGTCAGATGCGGCACGCCCATCGCCCGCGCCAGGGCGGCCCCGACCTCGAGGATGCTGACATCCCGCCCGCTGCCGATGTTGAACACCTGGCCCGCGGCCCTGGGATGCTCCAGCGCCAGCAGGAACGCCCGCGCGACGTCGTCGACATGCACGAAGTCGCGCCGCTGCTCCCCGTCCTCGAACACCAGCGGCCGTTCGCGGTTCTGCAGCCGGGACGCGAAGATCGCCAGCACGCCGGTATAGGGGTTCGACAGCGCCTGACCGGGCCCGTAGACGTTGAACAGGCGCAACGCCACGCCTTCCATCCCATAGGCCGGGGCGACGGTCAGCGTCAGCCGCTCCTGCACGTATTTCGTCAGCGCGTAGACCGACGCGAGGTTCGGCTGCTTCCATTCCGGTGTCGCGATGGGCGACAGCGGCGCGCCGTCGGGCCCCACCGGGTCCCATGCGGCGCCGGCCCGGGCGGTGGGCCGCACGACGTCGGTCAGGCGCTCCCCGGCCGCGGTGCGGTACAGGCCCTCGCCGTAGATGCTCATGCTGCTGGCCACGACGACCCGGCGGACCGGATGGTCGATCAATGCCTGGAACAGGACGGCCGTGCCCCCGTCGTTGACGGAGACATAGCGGTCGATGGCATACATGCTCTGCCCCACGCCGACCTCGGCCGCGAGGTGGACGACGCTGTCCACCCCGTCCAGCGCGTCGGTCACGGTATCGAGATCCCGCACGTCGCCCCGGATCAGCTCGACATCGTCCAGCACGGGGTTGCGGGTCAAGGCGCTGCGATGCACCTGGTCGATCAGGCTGTCGAGCACGCGGACCTCATACCCCCGGTCCAGCAGCAGCCGCACCACATGGCACCCGATGAACCCGGCGCCCCCTGTCACCAGAACCCGTTCCGACATGCGGCCGATGCCTCCTTGCTCGTCCCCGCTTGAACGAAGCGGGATTGAACAAGAACGCCTGAATACGTTGCGCAGTCATGGGGTTGCTGTCCTAATGCAATAACAAAGCTGTGATTGAAGGCAGTCCCTTGTTCTGGAATCGAATTTTGCGACCAGGAGGCAGGTTTGTCTGCAAGCGAACACGCTGAAAGGGCCGCTTACACCGGGCCTGGAAGGTATATCGTCCTATCGACGACGGGCGCGTCAAGAATGCGAGGCGTCTGTCAGGGGGCGTCCGGCGCCGCGTAGGTGGCCAGTTCCGCGCCCTCGTCCACCAGGTCGCCCACCTTCGCGTGCAGCCCCCCGATCACCCCGTCGCGCGGCGCCGCGATCCGCATCTGCACCTTCATCGCCTCCAGCACCAGCAGCACCGCGCCCCGCAGGACGGACTGCCCGGCTGCCACCGGCACCGACACGATCCGCCCCGGCATCGGCGCCAGCACGCGGTCATGGGATGCCTCCAATGCCACGCGCGGCGCCAGCGGGTCGACCTCCGTCAGGCCCCATCCCTCGCCATCGAGCAGCACCGTCAGCCTGTCCCCCGCCACGACGACCGGCGGCGCGTGCAGCACGCCGTCCAGCTCGACCGCGTCGCCGCGCATCGTCGCGGTGCCGCCGGGCCAGGACAGGCTCGCGCCCACCGCCCGGATCCGGTGCTCCGACGCCCCGTCTAGCAGCACGACGTCGACGTGCCCGGCCCCGTTCATCCGCCACGCCCCGGTCATGCCCCAGGGCGAATGCGGATCGCCGGCCCCGGCGGGCGCGGGCCGCCGCACGACATGCGCCGCGGCGGCCGCAAGCGCCACGGCAGGCGCCGGACCCCGCGCCGGCAGCAGCGCCGCCTCGTTCCGCCCGATGAAGCCGGTATCGAAATCCGCCGCGCCGAACGCCGGATGCGCCGCGATCCGCCGCAGCAGCCCGAGGTTGGTCTGCACGCCCACGACCTCGTACTCCGACAGCGCGCGCCGCAACCGCCGCACCGCGTCGGCCCGCGTCGGGCCATGCACGACCAGCTTCGCGATCATCGGGTCGTAATGCACCGTGATCGCGTCGCCCTGCCGCACGCCGGTATCGACCCGCACCTCCGGCCCCGGCGCGGGCTGGCGCAGGTGCAGCAGCCGCCCGGTGGCGGGCATGAAGTCGCGGTCGGGGTCCTCGGCATAGACCCGCATCTCGATCGCGTGGCCATGGAGTCCGGGCTGCGGCGGCAGGGGCTCCCCGGCCGCGACGCGAAGCTGCCATTCGACCAGGTCCTGCCCCGTGATCATCTCGGTCACGGGGTGCTCGACCTGCAGGCGGGTGTTCATCTCCATGAAGAAGAAGTCGTCGCCTTCCGCGATGAACTCCACGGTGCCGGCGCCCACATACCCGATCGCACGGGCCGCGGCGCACGCGGCCTCGCCCATCGCCGCCCGCCGGTCCGCCGTCATGCCGGGGGCGGGCGCTTCCTCCACCACCTTCTGATGGCGGCGCTGGATCGAGCAGTCGCGTTCGAACAGGCTGATCGTGCGGCCGGCCTGGTCGGCGAAGACCTGGATCTCGATGTGCCGCGGCCGGGTCAGATAGCGTTCGACCAGCACCTGGTCGTCGCCGAACGCGGACGCGGCCTCGCCTTTCGCGAGCGCCAGGCCTTCGTCGAAGCCCGCGGCCTCCGTCACGATCCGCATGCCCTTGCCGCCGCCGCCGGCGCTGGCCTTGATCAGCACGGGGTAGCCGATGCGCGCCGCCTCGGCGGCCAGCAGCGCCGGGTCCTGGTCGGCGCCGTGGTAGCCGGGCACCAGCGGCACCCCGGCGCGCTCCATCGCGGCCTTGGCGGCGGACTTGCTGCCCATGGCGCGGATGGCGCTTGCGGGCGGGCCGATGAACACCAGCCCGGCCGCGGCGCAGGCATCGGCGAACGCCGCGTTCTCGCTCAGGAAGCCGTATCCGGGATGCACGGCCTGCGCGCCGGTCCGGCGGCAGGCGTCGACGATCTTCGCGATGTCGAGGTAGCTGTCCCGCGCCGGCGCGGCCCCGATGGGCACCGCCACGTCCGCCAGCACCGTATGCAAGGCGCCCGCATCCGCCTCGGAATACACCGCGACGGTGCGGATCCCCATGCGCCGCGCCGTCCGGATGACCCGGCACGCGATCTCGCCGCGATTGGCGATCAGGATGGTGTCGAACATCGCCATCACATCCGGAACAGGCCGAAGCCCTCGCGCCCCGGCCCCCAAGGCTCGACCGGCGCGTTCAGGCAGGCCGACAGCCCCAGCGCCAGCACCATCCGCGTGTCGGCCGGGTCGATCACCCCGTCGTCCCACAGCCGCGCGCTGGCGTAGTACGGGTTCCCCTGCGCCTCGTACTGCGCCTCCACGGGCGCACGGAAGGCGGCCTCGTCCTCCGCCGACCAGGCGCCGCCCTTCGCCTCGATGTTGTCCCGCCGCAGCGTCGCCAGCACGCTCGCGGCCTGCACGCCGCCCATGACGCTGATGCGCGCATTGGGCCACATCCACAGGAACCGCGGCGAGAACGCCCGGCCGCACATGCCGTAATTCCCCGCCCCGAAGCTGCCGCCCACGATCACCGTCAGCTTCGGCACCCGCGCCGTCGCCACCGCCGTCACCATCTTGGCGCCGTCCTTCGCGATCCCCCCGCTCTCGTACTTGCGGCCGACCATAAAGCCCGTGATGTTCTGCAGGAAGACCAGCGGGATGCCGCGCTGGTCGCACAGCTCGATGA
>CAXTPG010000031.1:0-43514 GCA_964246015.1 uncultured Acetobacteraceae bacterium | reverse complement strand
ACATGACCCGGCGCGACCTCCAGCGCGGCATGGGCGACCAGAAGAAGCCCTGGGAAATCGGCAAGAGTTTCGACCGCTCCGCCCCCATCGGCCCCATCCACCCGGTCTCGCAGGTCGGCCACTTCGAAAAAGGCGCCATCTGGCTCAAGATCAACGGCGCCGTGAAGCAGACCGCCAGCCTCGACATGATGATCTGGTCCGTCGCCGAGCAGATCAGCCAACTCTCCGCCGCGTTCGAACTCATGCCAGGCGACATCATCTACGCCGGAACGCCCGAGAACGTGGGACCCGTCGTCGCCGGCGACCTCATGGAAGGCCATATCGACGGCCTCCCCGAACTCCGCGTGAAGGTGGTCGCCGGCTGACCGGCGACCACCCGGCCCGTTACTGAACCCCGGCTACTGAACCAGCGCGTTCCCGATCGGATACACCACGCCGTTGTCGCAGGTGATGGCCGGACCCGACACGTTCACGTCCGACATCACCCGCATCCCCGACAGGTTCACGTCCCGCGCCCCCGCCGCCAGCATGATCCCCCGCTGCGTCGATCCGTCGATCGCGATCGACGTCCCGGCCAGCGTCCCCAGCTCCACCTTCCCCGTCATCTCGCTCTGCGGATGCACGCCCGACACCAGGTGCGCCCGCACCAGCGTCTGCAGCTTCGGGAAGTCCGGCGACGCGTTGCTCGCCTGCGACGCCAGCATCTGCGTGATCGTCGAAATCCGCCCCAGCGCCTCGTTGGTGGGCGCGAACACCGTCAACCGCCCCGTCTCCAGCTGGTTCCGCAGCCCCGACTGCTGCACCAGCGCCGCAAACGACGTCAGCTCCCGCGTCGAGTTCAGCACATCGGCGCAATTGACGGCATGCGCGGCAACCGGGGTCAGCGCGGCCAGGGCGGCAAGCGCAAGGATCGGCAAACGGGTGATGCTCATGGTGTCCTCCAATGTTTGTTGGCAGACGCACCGAACCATGCGGGCGAACGGCCGGGCCAATGCCGTTTAGGCATCGACCCGATGATCCGCTTCGTCGCTGCACTGTCTGAACGCCGATGCGGACTGGAAGACGCCGTCAGAACCGGCCAGGTATGTCGGCAGTGGCATCGAATACCGCGAGGATCACGGGCGGTGCCGCTTCGGCATCGACGTCCAGTGCGGATCGTCCTACCGCTTCGCCCATGACCCGGACCCGCCTCGGAATGCTAACCCCCTCCAGCAACACCGTGCTGGAACCCGCGACCGCCCGCCTCCTCCACGACCACCCCGACATCACCGCCCACTTCGCCCGCTTCCGCGTCACCCGCATCGCCCTCTCCGGCGAATCCCTCGCCCAGTTCGACCCGGCGCCCATCCTCGAAGCCGCGCGCCTCCTCGCCGACGCCCATGTCGACGTCATCGCCTGGAACGGCACCTCCGCCGGATGGCTCGGCTTCGACAGCGACCGCCGCCTGTGCGACGCCATCACGGCCGAAACCGGAATCCCCGCCACCTCCGCCGTCCTCGCCCTCAACGACGCCCTCGCCCGCCTCCGCGCCCGCAGCATCGGCCTCGTCACCCCCTACACCGCCGACGTCCAGGACCGAATCGTCGCCAACTACGCCGCCGCCGGCATCCGCATCCTGGCCGAACGCCACCTCGACGACCCCGGCAACTTCACCTTCGCCCGATACGAGCAACCCCAGCTCGCCGCCCTCCTGCGCGACGTCGCCGTCCCCCGGCCCGACGCGCTCGTCGCCCTCTGCACCAATCTCCGCAGCACCGCCCTCGCCCCCGCCATCGAAGCCGAAACCGACATCCCCGTCCTCGACAGCATCGCCGTCACCGTCTGGAAATCCCTCCATGTCGCCGGCATCGACCCTGCCCGCATCCAAGGGTGGGGCCGGTTGTTCGCAATCCCCACGCATGACAGCCCCGACCATGCAACTTACCCGCCCGATCCGGCTTGAACGCGCGACCGGAGATCGACCCATGCGCCTCTTCAAGTGCCAAGCCTGCAGCCAACTCGTCTACTTCGAGAACAGGCGCTGCGAACGCTGCAACCATACGCTCGGCTACCTCGCCCAGGACTTCACGATGACGGCGCTCGAACCCGCCGGCGACGACGCCTGGACGGCCCTCGCCGCCCCGGACCGCCCCGTCCGGTTCTGCGACAACGCCGCCCTCGACGGCTGCAACTGGCTGCTCCCCGATGACAGCCCCGACCGCTACTGCGCCGCCTGCCGCCACAACCGCACCGTCCCCGACCTGTCGGACGAGGCCAACACCCTCGCCTGGCGCCGCATGGAGGCTGCGAAGCACCGCCTCATCTACTCCCTGATGCGCCTCGCCCTCCCCCTCCCCAACCGCACCGACGATCCGCACGCCGGACTCGTCTTCGATTTCCTGGCCGACCCGCCCACCCCCGGCGCCCAGCAGGTCATGACCGGTCACGACAACGGCCTCATCACCCTCGCCCTCACCGAGGCCGACGACGCCGAGCGCGAACGCCGCCGCACGACGATGGGCGAGCCCTACCGCACCCTCCTCGGCCACTTCCGCCACGAGGTCGGCCACTACTACTGGGACCGCCTCGTCCGCGACCGAGGCCTCCAGGCCGAATGCCGCGCCGTCTTCGGCGACGACGAGGCGGACTACGAAGCCGCCCTCGAACGCCACTACAAGGAAGGCCCCCCCGCCGACTGGCAGGACAACTTCGTCAGCCAGTACGCCACCACCCACGCCTGGGAGGATTTCGCCGAGACCTGGGCCCACTACCTCCACATCATCGATTGCCTGGAAACCGCCAGCGCCTTCGGGCTCGAGGTCCACCCCGAAGTGGCCGCGGATCCCGAACTGGAGACGACGGTTCGCGTCGATCCCTACGCGCCCGGAGACTTCACCCGCCTCGTCGAGGCCTGGTTGCCGCTCACCTACGCCATGAACAGCATGAACCGCAGCATGGGCCTGTCGGACCTCTACCCGTTCATCCTCTCGGCCCCCGTCGTCGAGAAGCTCGCCTTCGTCCACGACCTCGTTCACCGCTACCGCAACCAGGCCCGCCAGGCCGCGTAAGACCCGTCGCACGGCACCGGGCCACCCCGGTGGCCCGGCGCGGCGACCACGCCTACACTCCACCCATGCGCATCATCGCCACCGGCCTCCGCTTCCCCGAAGGCCCCGTCGCCCTCCCCGACGGCGCCATCGCCCTCGTGGAAATCGCCCGCGGCACCGTCACCCGCGTCGCCCCGGACGGCGGCACATCCGTCATCGCAACCCCCGGCGGCGGCCCCAACGGCCTCGCCGTGGGCCCCGGCGGCGCGTTCTATCTCTGCAACAACGGCGGCTTCACCTGGGCCGAGCAGGACGGCGTCCTCCGCCCCACCGGCACCCCGGACGACTACACCGGCGGACGCATCGAACGCATCGACCCCGCCACCGGCGTGGTGGAGACCCTCTATACCCACTCCGAAGGCCACCCGCTCTGCGGTCCCAACGACCTCGTCTTCGACGCCCATGGCGGCTTCTACTTCACCGACCTCGGCAAATCCCGCGCCCGAACCCGCGACCACGGCGCGGTCCACTACGCCCGCGCCGACGGCAGCGCGATCACCTGCGTCGCCCACCCCGTCCTCACCCCCAACGGCATCGGCCTCTCCCCCGACGGCGGCACCCTCTACGTCGCGGAAACCGAAACCGCGCGCCTGTGGGCCTTCGCGATCGAGGCGCCGGGCCGGGTCGCGAAGCAGCCGTTTCCCTCCCCGCACGGCGGCCGCCTCGTCTGCGGCCTGCCCGGCTTCCAGCGCTTCGACAGCCTGGCCGTCGACGCCGCCGGAAACATCTGCGTCGCCACGCTCGTCACCGGCTGCATCAGCGTCATCGCGCCGGACGGCACTCTGCTGCGACAGGTCGCGGCCGACGACGTCTACACGACCAACATCTGCTTCGGCGGCCCCGGCCTGCGGACCGCCTTCGTCACCCTCTCCGGCCAGGGCGCCCTCGCCGCCATGGACTGGCCCGAACCCGGTCTCCGGCTAACCCACCAATAATGTTCGGATTCGAACACACTTTTCTGTGATGCTCGAAACCGTGTTCATGCCTTGTCCCCGCCACACGGCTTCGCGAGGTTAGGGGCATGTCTACTGCCATGAACGCCCCCCGGATCCTGGTCGTCGAGGACGAGCTCCTGATCCGCCTCACCCTCGTCGAGGCGTTGACCGACGAGGGCTTCGACGTCGTGGAAGCCGACAGCGGCGACGCGGCCCTGCCGTTGTTCGAGTCCGATCCCTCCATCGGCATCCTCCTCACCGACATCCAGCTTCCCGGCGCGCTCGACGGCACCCGCCTCGCCCAACGCGTCCGCCAGACCAGGCCGGACATCCCCGTCCTCTTCATGACCGGCCGCCCCGACCCGACCGCCGAAGCGAACGCCTCCCCGCTCGATGCCTTCATCGCCAAGCCCTACACCCTCACCGAGATCTGCACCGCCGTCCGCCGGCTGACCGCACCGGCGCAATAACCCGCGGTGGACGCGGTCCACACGCTCGAGCTGCTGCTCGCGCTGCTCACCGCAGCCGTCATCCTCGCCGTCATCGCCCGCCGCCTGCTCATCCCCCCCGCGGCGGCCTACACCATCGGCGGCCTCCTCCTCGCAGTGACCCCCGGCGTCCCACCCTTCGAGATGGACCCGGCGCTCATCATGACGCTGTTCCTCCCGCCCTTGCTCCAGGGCAGCGCCTTCTTCACCAACTGGCACCTCTTCCGCGCCAACCTCCGCCCCATCCTCCTGCTCGCCGTCGGCTGCGTCACCTTCACGACCCTCGTCGTCGGCGTCGTCGCCCACGCGCTGCTCCCCGCCTTGCCCTGGGCCGCCTGCTTCGCCCTGGGCGCCATCGTCTCCCCGCCCGACGCCGTCGCCGCCAGCGCCGTCCTGTCCCGCCTCCGGATGCCCCGCCGCCTCGTCGCCGTCCTCGAAGGCGAGAGCCTCGTCAACGACGCCACCGGCCTCGTGCTATACCGCATCGCCCTCGCCGCAGCCCTCGGCGGCGCCTTCGACCCCTGGCGCGCCCTCGGCAGCTTCGTCCTGGTCGCCAGCGGCGGCATCGCCACCGGTCTCGCCTGCGGCGTCGCCATCGTCTGGGTCACCCGCCGCCTCGCCGACACGCATCTCGAGATCGCCGCGAGCTTCATCGTCGCCTGGACCAGCTACATCGCCGCCGAGGCCATCGGAGTCTCGGGCGTCCTCTCCACCGTCGCCTGCGGCCTTGTCCTCGGCCAGCGCCAGCACGAGGCATACACCCCCCGAACCCGCATCGAGGCCCGCGCCGCCTGGTCCTTCCTCACCTTCGTGCTGGAGGCGATGGTCTTCGTCCTGATCGGCCTTTCCCTGCACGGCGTCCTCGCCCGACTCGGCCCCCGCACGCTGGAACTGCTGCCCCTGGCCGCCTGGATCATCCTCGCCGTCACCCTCGCCCGCATCGTCTGGGTCTATCCCGCAACCTTTCTCCCCCGCCTCATCCCCCACATCGCCCGCACCGACCCCTGGCCCGGCATCGCCTTCCCCACCATCGTCGCCTGGGCCGGCATGCGCGGCGTCGTCAGCCTCGCCGCCGCCCTGGGCCTGCCCGAGTCCTTCCCCGGTCGCGACGTCGTCCTCCTCGCCACCTTCGCCGTCATCGTCGCAACCGTCCTCGTTCAGGGCACCACGCTAGGCCCCCTGATCCGCGCCCTTGGCATCGCCGAACCCCTCGACGGCGCCCGGGGAACCGAAGCCGAGATACGCGCCACCCTGGCCGCCGAGGAGCTCCGCGTCCTCGAAGCCCGCGCCGACGACCCCCTCGACGGCGCCATCGCCCGCGACGTCCTCGCCGAGGCCCGCATCATGGCCTCCTGGGCCACCGCCGGCGCGCCCGGCGGCGCCGCATTCGCCGAACTCCAGGCCCGCCTCGCCATCAAGCTCGAAGCCACCGCCGCCCGCCGCGCCGCCCTCTTCGCCCTCGACCGCGAACGCCATCTCCCCGACGCGATCCTCCACGCCCTGGAACACGAGATCGACCTGGAAGAACTCCGCCTCAGAAGACGCCTGGACCCCACGTAGGGTGGGTTCTTCAACCCACCAAGCCCGCCAAAAGACCCGACTACGCCCGCAAGTAAGGCAACCCGACCCACCCCGCCCCGGCCCCCAACGCCACGGCACTCTCCGCCAACCACCCCCGAACCCCATCCGGCGTCCCGAACCACTCGTCCACCCGCAGCCCCGCCCCCCCCAAGGCCCGGGCCGCCGCCATCCCGTCCTCGTCCGTCACGTCGTCCCCGATGAAGATCGGAAACCGCCCCGCAAACGGCTTCTCCGCCGACAAGGCCTGCACGGCGCTCCCCTTGTCCGCCCCCCGCGGACGCACCTCCCACGCCATCAGCGCCGGCATCAGTTGGAACCGCTCTCCCTCCCCGCCGATCAGCGCAAGCAGCGCCTCCCCCAGCACCGGTCCCAGCGCCGGCGCCGCCCGGTAGTGCAGCACGAAGCCCCGCTGCTTCTGCTCCAGCAGCACCCCCTCGTGCCGCTCCACCAACCGGGCCGCCTCCATCACCCATTCCGTCGGCGCCGACGCCAGATCCGCCCGCACCACCCCGCCCCCCGGCGCCATCCGGATCGCCCCGCCATGCTCCCCCGCGACGGCGTGCGGCACCCCCGGCAACAGCGCATCCACCTGGTCGATCGGCCGCCCCGTCACCACCGCGAGCGCCCCACCCAGCGCATCCCGCAGCGCCACCAGGGCCTCCCGCAGACCCGGCGCGACCCGCACCTGGTCCGGCGTCGGCGCGATATCCAGCAGCGTCCCGTCCAGGTCCAGCAGCAACGCCGACTGCCCCGGCGCCGGCAGCACTAGCGGCACGCGATCAGCCGCAGGTCATAGATCGGGTGCTCCATGTGCGACACCGCCGGCGTCGTGGACAGCACCCACCCCTTGAACACCGGCGCCGTCCCCCGGCTATCCGTCGCCTCGATGAACGCCGCCGAATTCTGCGGCAGGTCGGGCGGCCGGGTCACGCAGCTTCGCACCGCGACCGTCAGCGTCCCGAACGTCGTCGACTGCCCGGTCTTCACCGTCACCGTCATCGGCTGCGCCCGAATCTTCTCCAGCAGCACGATCTCCGCCGCGCCCTTCTGCACCCACGCATCCGGCGAGGATGGCGCGGGCGGGGCAGGTTGCGCCATCGCGGCACCAGGCAGCAGCAGCAACGCCAGCACCCGGATCATGCCGCCCGCTTCGGGCTTCGCAGCCCCTCCACCAGCGCGGCGAGCACCCCGCGCATCGACCCTTCGTCGACGCCCATCAGCACCGCATCCTCGAATGCGTCCTGCAGCACCTGCCGGGCCTCGTCATAGTTCTCGTCCAGCGTCCGCACCTTCTCCCGGCACGACACCGGGCTGCCATCCGCCAGCGTCCAGCGCGGCGGCGTCCCGCTCACGGCTTGCCCTCCCGCTCCTTCAACGACTTCTGCGTCGCATCCGCCAGGCTGCCGACGTTGAAGATGAATTTGCCCAGCAGGTCCTCGAGGTTCGTCGCGCTCTGCGTGATCGTCATCGTCCCGCCGTCCTTCAGCGTCGCGTCCGCGCCGCCCGGGCTCAACGACAGGAACGACCCGCCGAGCAATCCCCCGGTCGAGATCGTCGCACTGCTGTCCGTCGGCAGCTTGATATCGGGCTGCACCGTGAACCGCACGACGGCATGGAAACTCGCCGGGTCGATGCTGGTGCCCAGCACCCGGCCGACCGCAACCCCGCTCAGCTTCACGTCGGCGCCCGCGACCAGCGCCCCGATGTTGTCGAACCGCGCCTGCAGTTGCGTCCCCGTCGCCGACCCGCGCCCGGTGTTGCCCACCGCATAGGCCAGGAACCCTGCCGAAACCGCCAGCACGGCCAAACCCGTCACGACCTCGATCGCGCTGCGCTGTGCCATCCCTAGCTGCCCGGCGTCCAGGACTCGTAGTCGCCTGTCGCCTTCGGACGCTGTCCGCCCTGGTAGTCATGACCCGGCGGCCGATAGCTGCCCGCGGTCCCCGTCAAATTCGCCTGGTGCGGGATCTGCCACGGCTTCCGCGTGCTCATCGCGATCGGCGCATCCGTCGTGTGGTGCAGCCACCCATGCCACTCCGCCGGCACCGCGCTGGCCTCCGCCGCGCCCGCATACAGCACCCACCGCCGGGTGCGGATGCCGGGACGGATCCGCTTCATCTCGAAATACCGGTTGCCGTCCCCGTCGGACCCGACAAGGCGGCCGTTGAAATACGTGAACAGGCGGGTGCCGATGGTCATGCCCCGCATATACGAAACGCGGCCCGATTGCGCCATACCCGCCACCCCCCTACGATCCCGTCATGACCACGACACGGATCTGGCGCGGCGTGCGCATGCGCGAGACCGAGGCGGGCGCCGACCCCGACTCGCCCCCCCGCCCCCTTTCCCTTCCCGCCGCATGGGACGACCGCGCCGCCGCCGCCCTCGCCGCCCTCGCCCCCGGCGAAGGCACAACCACCCTGCCCCGCGCCGCCGACGCCTGGATCCGCCCCGTCGCGACCCGGGCGAGGGAAGAAGGCGACCCGGCCCTCGCCGACCGCCTCCACGCCCTGCTGCTGCACCGCCGCGCCGCCCCCACCATGCCGGTCTGGAACGGCGCCGCCGGCGCGCCCCCCGGCTTCGTGATCAACCTCCCCGCCTTCCTCGACGCCGCCACCGGCTTCGACGTCCCCGCCTTCACCGACGCCGTCCGAACCGCCGCGACCGCGCTCCGCCTCGGCGACCCCGCCGCCACCCGCTTCGCCATCGGCATGACCGACCTCGACGGCCTGCTCGCCGCCATCGGCGTCGACTACGCAAGCCCCGCCGCCCGCGACGTCGCCGCCTGCCTCGCCGCCCTCCTCCGCGCCACCGCCGACCTCGCCCTCGCCGGCGACCAGCCGGACCTTCTATCCCGCCTTCCCTCCTGGCCCGCCCCCCCCGCCCGCTGCGCCCTGCCCGCCTTGGCCGAGGCCGCCGCCGACGCCCGCCGCACCGCCCTGCAAGGCACCACCGGCATCCCCAGCACCGCCATCGTCCCCCCCGGACCCGCCGACGCCCTGCTGGGCGCCGAGACCGGCGGAATCGCCCCCGCCTTCTCCCCCGTCGGCCCCGCCCAGACCTTGACCCGCGCCGCGCAGGCCCGCCTCGCCGCACTCGGGATGTCGCCCGAAACCGCCTTGGCCCGGGTGCTCCACGGCGAGATCGTGCTGGAACCCGCAGGCCTCGCGGCCCACCAGGCCATGCACGACGCCGTCGCCCCCTATGTCCACGCCATGCCCGCACGACCCGTGGCCGGCGCCGTGCCCAAGCCGCCCCCGCTTCGCCGAGAGCTTCCGGCACGCCGCCGCGGCTACACGCAGAAGGCCTCCGTCGGCGGACACCGCATCTACGTCGTCACCGGCGAATACCAGGACGGCACCCTGGGCGAGATCAGCGTCAGCCTGCCCCGCGAAGGCGCCGCCCTCCGCGGCATGATGGACAGCGTCGCCGCCGCCGTAAGCCTCGGTCTGCAGCACGGCGTGCCGCTGGAGGACTACGTGGCCGCCTTCACCCTCACCCGCTTCGGCCCCGCCGGCCGCGTCGAGGGCGACGGCGACGTCGCCCACGCCACCAGCCCGCTCGACTACGTGTTCCGCAACCTCGCCATCAACTACCTGGGAAGCTGCGACGTCCCCGAAGGCATCCCCGACCCCCGCGAGGCCGACCCGATGCCCCTCCTCCCCCTCGACCTCCCCGCCCAACCCCGCGCCCGCCGTCCCGGCCTGCGCCTAGTCTCCTGAAGGACGCGAACATGACCGGACGCATCGACGCACGCCTCGCCGAGCTGGGCATCACCCTCCCGCCCGCCATGGCCCCCATCGCCAACTACGTCCCCTACGCCGTCACCGGCAACCTCGTCGTCGTCTCCGGCCAGGTCCCCGCCAAGGACGGCAAGATCGCCATCACCGGCAAGGTCACGGAAGGCGTCAGCCTCGACCAGGGCGTCGACGCCGCCCGCCTTTGCTTCCTCAACGTCCTCACCCACCTCCGCACGGCCTGCGGCGGCGACCTCGACCGCGTGAAGCGCGTCGTCCGCCTCGGCGGCTTCGTCGCCGCCCCCGCAGCTTTCACCCAGCACGCCCTCGTCATGAACGGTGCTTCCAACCTCGCCGTCGAGATCTTCGGCGACGCCGGCCGCCACGCCCGCACCACCATCGGCGTCCCCTCCCTCCCCGCCGACGCCGCCGTGGAAGTGGAAGGCCTGTTCGAGATCTCGTAGCGCCGGCGTCCCGCCGGCCAAGGTCACCTCCCTAGTAGCGCCGGCGTCCCGCTGGCCCCCCCCCCCGAGGAAGCAACCCTGGCCACACCCCGCCCCGCCCCCATATCCTCGCCCATGCCCGACGGCCTCCCCGCCCTGACCCTCACCCTCCACCCCCGCATCGCCGACATCCCGGCCGCCGACTGGGACGCCTGCGCCGGCACCCTCGACAGCCTGGGAAACCCCTTCGTCAGCCACGCCTTCCTCTCCGCCGTCGAGGACAGCGGCTCCGCCGGGGCCCGCACCGGCTGGCTTCCGCAGCACGCCGCCCTCCGCGACAACGACCGCATCGTCGCCATCGTGCCCATGTATGCGAAGTCCCACAGCTACGGCGAATACGTCTTCGACCACGGCTGGGCCCACGCGTTCGAGCGTGCGGGCGGCGACTACTACCCCAAGCTCCAGATCGCCTCGCCCTTCAGCCCCGTCCCCGGTCCCCGCCTCCTCGCCCGCGACGGCGTCCCCCCCCGGGCGCTCGGCGAGGCCCTCATCCAGGCCTGCCGCGAGCTGAACCTCTCCTCCGTCCACGCCACCTTCTGCACCCGCCCGGAATGGGACGCCCTCGGCGAAGCCGGCTGGCTGCAACGCATCGGCAAGCAGTTCCACTGGCACAACAACGGCTACGCCTCCTTCGACGACTTCCTCGCCACGCTCGCCTCCCGCAAGCGCAAGGTCCTGAAGCGCGAACGCCGCGACGCGAACGCCGCCGGCCTCACCTTCCTCACCCTCCGCGGTCACGAGATCCGGCCCCATCACTGGGACGCCTTCTACCGCTTCTACACCAGCACCGTGGATCGCAAGTGGGGCAGCGCATACCTCACCAAGCGCTTCTTCCCCCTGCTCTCCGAACGCCTCCCCGACCAGGTCTTGCTCATGCTCGCCGAAAAGGACGGCACCCCCGTCGCCGGCGCCCTCAACCTCGTCGGCGACGGCGCGCTGTTCGGCCGCAACTGGGGCTGCCGCGGCGACTGGCCCTTCCTCCACTTCGAGCTCTGCTACTACCGCGCCATCGACTACGCGATCGAACACAAGCTCGACCGCGTCGAGGCCGGCGCACAAGGAGAGCACAAGATCCAGCGCGGCTACCTCCCCAGCACCACCTACTCCGCCCACTGGATCGCCCACCCCGGCCTTCGCCGCGCCATCGCCGAGTTCCTCGACCAGGAACGCCCCGGCGTCGAAGCCGAGATGGACGCCCTCGCCACCCTCTCCCCCTACAAATCCGTCTGCGACGACGACGCCGGGGCGTGACCCTCGCCTACGCCCAGCTCGCCGCCGCCATGGCGCTCGTGGGCCTCAACGTCGTCGTCCTGAAACTCCTCGCCGCCTCCCTGCCCATCGCCGTCATCCTCGCCCTCCGCTGCGCAATGGCCGCCCTCATCGTGCTGCCCTTCGTCTGGCGCACCCTGTCCCGCCCCGGTCCCGCCGCCCTCCGCAACCTCGCCGCCCAGGCCGCCGTCGGCAGCATCGCCTACAACGTCCTGCTCCTGCTCGGCGTCCAGCGCACCGGAGCGTTGGAGGCCGGGCTGGTGCTCGCGACGCTTCCGGCAATCGTCGCCCTCGGCGCATTCCTGGCCCTTCGCGAACCCCTCCCCGCCCGTCGCGCCGCCGCCGCCCTGATGGCGGCCGCCGGCATGGCCGCCCTCGCGCTCGGTCGGGGCGGCGACGCGCCCCTCGCCCTTCTCGGCGACGCCCTCGTCTTCGCCGCCGTCGTCGCGGAAGCCGCCTACATGCTCCTCGCGAAGGCCAACGCCACCCGCATCTCCCCCCTCGTCGGCACCTTCTGGATGCAGGTCATAAGCGGCCTGCTCATGGCCCCCCTCGCCGCCCACGCCTGGCCCGCAGACCCCATCACCCTTCCCACCCTCGCGCTCCTGCTCTTCCACGCCGTCACCGCCAGCGTCCTCGCCGTCATCCTCTGGTATGCCGGCCTGCGCCGCGTCCCCGGCGGCATTGCCGGTATCTTCGCCGGTCTCCTCCCCCTTACCGCCGGACTCGCCTCCATCCTGCTGCTGCATGAACAGCCGACATGGCCCCACGCCGCCGGCGCCGCGCTGATGGCCGCCTCCATCGCCCTCGCCACCTGGCCCGCCGCCCGAACCCACCCCGTTCCCCGCCCCGCCAATACCCTCTAGAACCACCGGGATGCCCGATTCGCCGTTCCTACCCTGGCCCCCCCCGGCCCCGGTGCTGGCCCCCAGCCTGCTCGCGGCCGACTTCGCACGCCCGGGCGACGAAGCCGAAGCCGTCCAGCGCGCCGGCGCCGACTGGCTCCACCTCGACGTCATGGACGGTCACTTCGTCCCCAATATCTCCTTCGGCGCCCTGGTCGTGAAGGCGCTCCGCCCCCGCACCACGCTGCCCTTCGACGTCCACCTGATGATCGCCCCCGTCGATCCCTACGTCGCCGCCTTCGCCGAGGCCGGGGCCGACCACATCACCGTGCATGTCGAGGCCGGGCCCCACCTCCACCGCACGCTCCAGCTCATCCGCAGCCTCGGCAAGCGCCCGGGCGTGGCACTCAACCCCGCCACCCCCGCCGCCGCCATCGCCCCCGTGATTGACGACGTCGACCAGATCCTCGTCATGACCGTGAACCCGGGCTTCGGCGGCCAGGCCTTCATCGAATCCCAGTACGACAAGCTGCGCGAACTCCGCGCCCTCATCGGCCGCCGCCCCATCGTTCTGGGCGCCGACGGCGGCATCACCCCGAAGACCGCCCCCCGGGCCATCGAAGCCGGCGCCACCATGCTCGTCGCCGGAACCTCCGTCTTCGCCCAACCCGACTACCGCGCCGCCCTCACTGCACTCAGGCCCGCATGATCGACCCTCGCCGTTGGGCCCGCGACGCCCGCCGGGCCATGTCCCGCATGCCGGCGCTCCGCATGGGCCGCGTCCCCGACGCCCCCGCCCTGTCCGTCCGCGACCCCTGGCCCGGTGACCCCGCCCGCGGCGCCCGCATCCTGAAGGGCGAGTTGGAACACGCGGGCTCCGTCCTCCGCCTCGGCCCCGGCACCTGGTCCGACACCACCGGCCCCGCCACCCTCCGCGCCCTCGCCCACGGCTTCGGCTGGCTCCGCGACCTCCGCGCCCTCGGCACCGACGGCGCCCGCGCCCGCGCCCGCGACCTCGTCGCCGACTGGATCGGCACCCCCGGCCGCGACAGGATGTCCGAGCGCGCGGACGTCATCGGCGCCCGCATCACCGCATGGCTCGGCCACTACGACTTCTTCGTCGCCAGCGCCGACGACGCCTTCCGCGCCAGCGTCATGGCCCGCCTGGTGGCCGACGCCCGCATGCTCGCCGCCGCCATCCCCGCCGACGAGATCGACGCCCGCGCGCTCACCGCCCTCAAGGGCCTCATCGCCGCCTCCGTCGCCCTCCCCACCCAGGCCACCTATCTCACCCGCTGCATGCGCCTCCTCCCGCAGGAGATCGCCCGCCAGGTCCTCCCCGACGGCTGCCACGCGGAACGCAGCCCGGCCGCCCAGCTCGCCGCCCTGCAGGACCTCACCGAAATCCGCGCCCTGCTGCAGGCCGCCCTCGCCCAACCCCCCGCCGCCCTCGCCTCCGCCATCGAGCGCATGGCACCCGCCCTCCGCGCGCTGCGCCACGGCGACGGCGGCCTGGCGCTCTTCAACGGCGCGCGCGAGGAAACCCCCGCCCTCATCGACCTCGTCCTCACCCAGGCCGGCCGCGGCGGACGCGCCCCCGCCGGCCTCACCGAAAGCGGCTTCCAGCGGCTCCAGGCCGGCCGCACCGTCCTCATGGTCGATTGCGGCCCCCCGCCGCCCCACGGCATCGACCGCCTCGCCCACGCCGGCACCCTCTCGATGGAGCTGTCGGTCGGCCGCGAGCGCATGATCGTCAACTGCGGCGCGGCCCCCCCCTCCCGCGGGCCCTGGCACGACGCCGCCCGCGCCACCGCAGCCCACTCCACCCTGGTGGTCGCCGACACCAACAGCAGCGAACTCAAACCCGAAGGCCTGGGCCGCGTCCCCACCGTTGTCGACGCGCAACGCCAGGAAGCCAACGGCGCCCACTGGCTGGAAGCCAGCCACGACGGCTACCGCACCCTCGACGGCGCCATCCACCACCGCCGCCTGTATATGGCCGAAAGCGGCGAGGACATCCGCGGCGAGGACAGCATCGAGGCGTCGAAGCCCCACCCCTTCGCCGTACGCTTCCACCTGCACCCCGGCGTCGTCGCCTCCATGCAGCAGGACGGCAAGACCGTCGTCCTTCGCCTCCCCGGCGGCGGCATCTGGGCCCTCCGCGCGAAGGCCAACGACATGACGATCGAGGAAAGCATCTACCTCGGCGGCCCGGACCAACGCCCCACCCAGCAGATCGTCCTGACCGGCGGCGGCGAAACCCAAAGCGCCGAATGGGCGATAACGAAGGTCGGCTAACCGCCCCCTGCCGCGATCTTCCGCACCGTCGCCGTCGTCGAATACCCCGGCAGCAGCTCCGCCAGCCACACGCGCCCGCCCCACCCCTGCACAAGGTCCGCCCCCACGACCCGGTCCAGCGTGTAGTCGGCGCCCTTCACCAGCAGCTCCGGCCGGATCTCCTCCAGCGTCTCCTCGGGCGTGTCCTCGTCATAGATCACGACCAGATCGACCGCCGAAAGACTCGCCAGCACCGCCGCCCGCGCCGCCTCCGGCTGCACCGGACGCGTCGGCCCCTTCAGCCGCGACACGCTCGCGTCCGAGTTCAGCCCCACCACCAACCGGTCGCACTGGCTCCGCGCCTGCTCCAGCAGGTGCACGTGCCCGGGATGCAAAAGGTCGAAGCACCCGTTCGTGAACCCGGTGCGCCAGCCCCGCCGCCGCCACCGCTCCACCTGCTCCGCCGCGACGTCCCGGCCCACGATCTTCCGCAGCGCCCCGCCCTGCGGCGTCAGCGCCCCCAGCAGGTCCTCCTCCCGCGCCACCGCGGTGCCGACCTTGCCGACGACGATCCCGGCCGCGATGTTGGCAAGCCGGGCCGCGACCCGCAGCTCCAGCCCCGCCGCCAGCGCCGCCGCCAGCGTCGCGACCACCGTGTCCCCGGCGCCCGACACATCGAACACCTCCGGCGCCTCCGCCGGGTAGTGCTGCGCGCCCTCGGCGTCCACCAGGGTCATCCCGTCCTCGGCCCGCGTCACCAGCACCGCGCCGAACCCGTGCGCCCGCCGCAGCGCCGTCGCCGCCGCCACGATCCCCGCCTCGGTATCGACCGCCATCTCGGTTGCCTCCGCCAGCTCCCGCCGGTTGGGCGTCACCACGTCCGCCCCGGCATAGCGCGAGTAGTCCGGGCCTTTCGGATCCACCACCACCCGCCGCCCCGCCGCCTTCGCCGCCGCGATCAACTGCGCCGGGATCGTCCCCGCCAGCACGCCCTTCCGGTAATCCGACAACACCGCCACCGACGTCGCCGCCAGCGCATCCCCCGCGATCCGCAGCATCCGCTCGGCAAGCTTCGCCGAGATCGGCCCCGTCTCCTCCCGGTCCGCCCGCAGCAACTGCTGCCCGTTGGCGACATACCGCGTCTTCACCGTCGTCGCCCGGGCGCCCTCCACCAGCAGCCAAGGCTCGACCCCCGGTTGCCCGCCGATCAGCCCCGTCAGGTCCGACCCGGCCTGGTCGTCCCCCACCACCGACACGAACGCGACCGCGGCCCCCAGCGCCGTCAGGTTCCGCACCACGTTGCCCGCCCCCCCCGGCATCGCAACCTCACGCTCCACGGCCAGGATCGGGATCGGCGCCTCGGGACTGATCCGATCGACATGGCCGTACACGTACCGGTCGAGCATCACGTCGCCGATCACGGTGACGCTGGTGCGCGCCAACCGCTTGACCGCGCGCGCCAACGCCGCCGTCTCCGCCGGGATTTCCGGTTCGGCCGGCGTCGTGCCGCGTTCCTCTGGTCCGGGCTGCGCTCCGCCGGGCGACATGTTATCCATCCCGACAGGGCTAGCCGCCCCCGCACCGCCTTGCAAGCCAATCAGGCCCACAACCCCACCCACCTCGTAGGGTGGGTTGCCCTTCCAACCCACCAGTCCAAGCACAAGCCCCAAGTCCCGCACGCCCCTCGTCCAGCAATAACCCTATCCCTGGAACAATCCCACCCGGTCCCCCTCAAGCACCGCGCATGTCAACGGCCCCCCCTTGCCCGCGCCGGTATCGAGCCCGATCCGGTTCGACTTGAGAACCGGCGCCTCGACCGGCGTATGCCCGTGCACGATCACCCGCTCCGGCGCTTCCGGCAGCATCACACCCTCCCAGTTCAAGAACGACTCGCGGATCCACAGCAGGTCCGTCTCCCGCTGCTTGTCCAGCCGCACCCCCGGCCGCACCCCGGCATGCACGAACAAGTACCCGCCCAGCACATGCGTCCGCCGCAAATCCCGCAGGAACACCAGATGCGCCGGCGGGATCGCCGCCAGCCACTCCGGCGGCCGCGTGCTCGACTTCAGCCCCCAACTCCAGAGCGTCTCCGCCCCGCCATTGTCCAGCCACCGAGCGGCATCGTCGTACTTGTCCGACGTCAACGCAGCCAGCAACATCCACTCATGGTTGCCCATCAGGTTGATCGTCGGCACCCCCCGGATCGGCGGCCCGGCAGCCAGAAGCCCGACGCACCCCGCCGAATCCGGCCCCCGATCGATCAGGTCGCCCAGATGCACCAGCAGCGGCGACTCCACGGGACGGTGGTGCAGGTCTGCGCGGATCCGGGCATGCACCCGCTCCAGCCGATCGCGATGCCCGTGCACGTCGCCGACGACATAGACGCGCCGCCCCACCGGCAGCCGCGGACCCGGGTTTAACGCCTTATCCACCATCCCGGGACAGACTAGCGCCTTCAACCGGGGGCGACGACACTGAATCGTGCAGCCGAAGCCAAGGCGACCGCGCCAGACACCGCCGTGCTGCATGCCGAGCGGCAGTTGCTCGACGGTGTCGCCCGCATCCTGCGCCAGGCCGGCAACAAGCCAGGCTGGATGCTGCTCGCCCTCCACCTCTCCCGCATCCCCCCGCCGGGCCCCCGCGCCCACCACCGCCGCGTCGCCGCCGCGGTGCTCGAGGATGCGGCCGCCCGCGGCAACGGCCAGCTCTTCGCCCTCGCCAACGGCGACATGGCGCTGCTCTTCCGCCCGTCCGACCGTGGGGAGGGCGCGTCAGGCCTCATCACCCGCCTCTTCCAGGCCGATACACCCAACCCCGCAACGCTCCGCAGCCTGTGGCCCCTGCCCGATGACGGCATCGCCGCGCTCGAATACGTTCACGCCCGGGTCACCGACGGCGGCCAGGCCGTGCCCGCGCCCGAACCCCAGGCCAGCGCCGGCGCCATCGCCCGGATGGACGAGCTGGTCCAGGTGGCCCCCCTGCACGAGCTGATGCACCGCCAGACCGCCGTCCTGCTGCAACTCGGACAGACCCCGCCCATGACGCCCATCTACCGCGAGGTCGCGATCTCCACCGCCGCGCTCGAGGCCCGGATCGCCGCCGCCGGCCAGGCCCAGGCCGACCCTTTCCTGTTCAACCACCTCATGGCGCAGCTCGACCGCCGGATGCTCGACACCCTCCTGACCGACATCCCCGGGGCCGGCGTGCTCAGCGGCGGGCTCGACCTCGCGGCCCTGCACGTGAACCTCTCCCTCACCGGGATCATGTCCGACAAGTTCGCAGCCCTGGCCGAGGCCTGCCGGCAGCCCATCGCCGACGGCCTCCGCCTCGCGATCGAAGTTGCCTATGTCGAGGTCTTCGCCGACCCGAAACTCTTCGTCCTCGCCCGCGAGCGCGTCAAACTCGCCCGCATGCGCCTGGTGCTCGACGGCGTGACCCACCATGCCATGCTCATCACCGCGCCCGCGGCCCTGAAGGCCGATCTGCTGAAGCTCAACTGGTCGCCAGCCATGGTCGACGCCGGCGCCGGACTTCGCGCCGCCATCGCCCGCGTCGGCGCCAATCGCGTCGTGCTCCACCGTGCCGAAAGCGAAGCCGCTCTCGCCTGGGGCATGGGCCACGGCATCCAGCGCTTCCAGGGCTACTACGTCGACCAGATCCTGGCGGCCGAGCGCCTGCGCGCCTGCGGCCAGGGCCAGAACTGCACCCTGCGCCGCTGCTCCGTCCGCGCGGCCTCGGCCGGATCGACCGTCCGCGCCGAATGCGCGAACCTGCCCCTGCTCGACCTCGCCGCCCCCGCGCGCGCCACCGCATGACGACCAGGCTCGACCACCCCCCCGGCCTCCTCGCACTCACCACGCTGGTGCGTGACTGCTCGGTCTCCGGCGTCCCCCGGCGGGTCCTGCTCCTGCGCACCGACCTCCTGCCGCCCCGGCTCTCCCGCCCCCACCACCTCAGCCTCGCGCGAGACGCCATGGAGCCGCTGGGCGGCGCCGACCGCGCCCGCCGCTACGACCTCGCCCATGACCGCCTCGCCATCAGTTGGCGTGGCGAGGCGCCCGAACGCCTCCGCCAGGCCCTCGACTCGCTCGAGGAACTGCTGCAGGACGCCCCGCTCGACGCCCCCTCCATGCCCGAACTCGCCCGCCTGTTCGAGCTTCCGCGCGACGGCGCCGCCCTCCTCGCCGTCGCCAGCAGCGCCACCCCGGCCGAGGAACGCGAACACGACGCCGCCGCGCCCCGCACCCCCCCCGCCCCGTTGCCGCCGCTCGACCCCCGCGCCATCGAGGCCATGGAGGCCCAGCTCGCCACCGCAAGCGTCGCCCGCTTCACCCGCCGCCGCACGGTGTGCCGCGTGGGCGCCTCCACCTTCACCCCCGCCTGGGAGACCCGCTTCCTCAGCATCGACGAGCTGATGGCCGAACTCTCCCCCGGCCGGAACCCCTATGCCGAACCCTGGCTGTTCCGCCGCCTCACCCGCGTCCTCGACCGGCGCATGCTGGCCCTGCTCTCCTCCCCGGCGGAGCTGCGGGGCGCGGGCCCCTTCAGCCTCAACCTCAACGTCGGCGGCATCCTCTCGCCCGAGTTCCTCCGCTTCGACGCCGCCCTCCCCGCCGCGATGCGCGGTCACGCCGTGCTCGACCTTCACCCCGCCGACGTCATGGGCGACCTGCCCGCCTACCGCTTCGCCCGCGCTTTCGCCCGCGCCCGCGGCTACCGCGTGCTGCTGCGGGACCTCTCCCCCTCCATCCTGCCGGTGCTCGACATCCCCGCCCTCGACGTCGATTTCGCCGAGCTGCGCTGGGACTCCTCGATGGCCGGGCTGGACCCGGCGGCGCTCCAGGCCGGCACCACCCGCTGGGTCCTCGCCCGCGTGAACGGGCCGGATGCGTTGCGGTGGGGCATCGGCGCAGGCATCGGCCTGTTCCAGGGCGACGCGGTCCACCCGGGCGCCCCGGCGCCCATGGCCGCCGCCGTCCATTGACGCTGATTGCAGAACACACGGCGGATGGTGGAGCTGAGCGGGATCGAACCGCTGACCTCCTCATTGCGAACGAGGCGCTCTCCCAACTGAGCTACAGCCCCGCCGTGCAGGCGGCGGACAATGCTGATCCGGCCCCCGCGCGTCAACCCCGGTTGCACCGCGTCAAACGCATGGCTAGGGTCCGCCCCGTCCCAGGAGGCCCCACCGGTGCTCACCGCCATCTTCGAACTGCTCAACGCCGTCATCGGACTGTTCATCTGGGCGCTCATCCTCGCCGCCGTCTTCAGCATGCTCGCCGCATTCGGAATCCTCGACACCCGCAACCGCCTGGTCTGGACCATCGGCGACTTCCTGTTCCGCGTCACCGAACCCATCCTCCGCCCCGTCCGCAACATCCTCCCCGGCTTCGGCAACATCGACCTCAGCCCCATCGTCGTCATCCTGCTGCTGCAATACGTCGCCCGCCCCCTCCTCGCGACCCTCTACCGCGGCCTCGTCTTCGGCACCTGGACCTTCATCTGACCCCATGACGGCCCGCATCATCGACGGCAAGGCCGTCGCCGCCGCCCTGCGCGCAAGCGTCGCCGCGCGCGCAGCCACGCTCGCCTACCAGCCCGGCCTCGTCGTCGTCCTCGTCGGCGAAGACCCCGCCAGCGCCGTCTACGTCCGCAACAAGGACCGCGCCGCACAGGACGCCGGGCTCCGCGCACAGACCATCCGCCTCCCCGCCACGACCCCCCAGGCCGAACTCCTCGCCATCATCGACCGCCTCAACCGCGACCCCGGCGTCGACGGCATCCTCGTCCAGTTCCCCCTTCCCCCCGGTTTCAGCCAACGCGACGTCATCGAGGCCATCGACCCCGCGAAGGACGTCGACGGCTTCCACCCCCGGAACGTCGGCCGCCTCCATGACGGCCTCGCCGTCCTCGCCCCCTGCACCCCCACCGGCGTCATGAAGCTCCTCGCCGCCGCCGACATCCCGCTCCGCGGCGCCCGCGCCGTCGTCCTCGGCCGCTCCGCCATCGTCGGCAAGCCCATGGCCGCCCTCCTCCTCGCCGCCGACGCCACCGTCACCATCCTTCACTCCCGCACCCGGGACATCGCCGCCGAATGCCGCCGCGCCGACATCCTCGTCGCCGCCGTCGGCAGGCCCGAGATGGTCCGCGGCGCGTGGATCCAGCCCGGCGCCGCCGTCATCGACGTCGGCATCAACCGCCTCGCGGACGGGCGCCTGGTCGGCGACTGCGCCTACGCCGAATGCGCGGAGGTCGCCGGCGCCATCACCCCCGTCCCCGGCGGCGTCGGCCCCATGACCATCGCCTGCCTGCTGGAAAACACCCTGAACGCCGCCATCACGCGGCGCGGCTGATCCGCCGCCGGATCGCGTCCAGCGTCCACCCATGCTCCACCCGCGGTGCGCATGGGGGCCCCGCCGCCGCCGCCACCCCCGCGCCAGCCTGGAACAACCCGCGGGACCCGTCATCGACGAACGTCTCCGCCGCCGCACCCTCCGCCAACACCACGTCGTGGCTGTCCAGCTCCAGATGCAGATACGACACGTCCCGCCCCGGCCCCTCCTGCACGATGCCCACGCCATCGACCAGGTGCATCGCGGGCACCAGCACCCCGTCCAGCAGCAGCGCGTGCAGCGGCGACACCCGCAACGGCCGCCGCGGCAAACCGCCGCCCAGCGCCCCCGCCCCGATCACGACAGGCCGGACCTCGTCCGGGACGAACCGCGCCGCATAGGACCGCCGCCCGATCCACCGCACCGCCCGCGCCGCACCGGACACGGTCGAGACCAGGTCCCCGACCCGCAGCGCCTCCACCGCCCGCTCCCCGCCCGGCACCCCGATCAGCGTCCCCGGACAGAAGCACGGCACCCCGTTCGCCGTCGCCAGCGTCCCCGCGGCACCCCCATCGGTCAGATGGAAGAACTGCCCCGTGTAATCCCCGACCAACCCCACCGTCGCCAGGACGGTGCCGCCATTGTTGATCCGCAGCAGGTTTCCCGTGATCAGGTTGATCGTCAGCGCCGACGTGTACGTGATGTCGATCACGTCCAGCGTCGCCCCGGCCCCGAACGCGATCCCGCTGACAACGCTCGCCCGCGTCATCGCGAGGGTTGAGCTGGTGACCGACGCGCCCGACACGACGCCCGCGACAACCGTCAGCACCCCGCCAGACCCGACCACCGCCCCCGACATCCGCCCCCCGCTCGACACCGTCGCCGACCCGGCATCGATGCTGGCGCTGACCACCGTCGCCCCCGACGACACGACGGCCCGCCCCCCCGAAACCACCAGCCCGGTGAAGCTCGCCGCCGTCAGCACGACCCCGCCGCTCACCGCGGAGATCATCGACGCCGACCCCCCGGCCAGGATCACGGCCGACCCGCCCGCAGCCCCCCCGCCCGACAACGACCCGCCCAACCGCACCGTCAGCACGCCCCCGCTGAGCGCGACCGTCCCGCTCGCGACCCCGCCCGCGGAGATTCCGACCGCCCCGCCCGTCTCGACCGACCCGCCGCTCAGCACCCCGCCCGACGACACCGTCGCCGCCCCGCGCGCCACCACCCCGCCGGCCACCCCACCCGACGACACGATCAGCGACCCCCCGGCGATCACCGTCACCGCCGCCGCCAGACCCGCATCCCGCACGTGCAGCACGCCACCGGAACTGACGATGGCGCCGGACACGCGCCCGCCCGAGGACACGAACTCCGTCCCCCCCACCGTGCCCCCGCTGTCCAGCGCCTGGATCACCGTGACCGTCGCGCCCCGCAGGCTGACCAGGCCCAGCGCCGTCGCCGGGTCCAGTCCCGGCAGCCCCGCGCTGGCCAGCACGGCAGCGCCTCCGCTGGACACCGTGCCCCCCGAAAGCGTCCCCGCCCCGACCGACACCGTGCCCCCCAGCAGCACCCGCGTCCCGCTCGCGACCCCGCCCGACAGCGTCAGCACCCCGCCCGTGCTGACGACCGTGCCCGACACGGCCCCGCCGCTTCCCGCCACCAGCGTGCCGCCCGACGACACCAGCGCGCTGACCGCGACCATCACGACGCCCGATGCCAGCGTCGCCCCGCTGAACACCGTCTCCGCCCCGATCGTCGAGACCACGTCGGTCCCCGTCACCCGCGTGCCGCTCAGCACGAACAGCCCCGCCGACTGCCGCAACCCGCTGACGACCCCCCCGCCCGAAACGATCACGCTCCCGCCCGCCAGGTCGCCCTGCAGCGTGGCGCCCGACCCGACCGTCACGCTGCCCGACGCCGCGACGTCCAGCACCGCGCCGGCCCCCACCAGCACGTCGACCATCCCGCCCGACACCCGCACGGCCGACGCCTGGCCGCCCGAGGACACCGCCAGCCTTCCCCCCGCGGACACCACGGTCCGCACGGCGCTGCCCAGCACCGTCTGCAGCCCGCCGCTGCCCACCGTCTCGTCGGTGGCACTCCCCCCCAGCGCCACCGTCTCCGTCCCGCCCGCGACGATCAGCCCGCCGCGGACCGCCCCCGTCGCCGCGACCGTGACCCGCCCGCCCGAGGCGACGGCGCCGTCCAGCACCCCGCCCGCCGCAACCGCGGCGCTCCCGCCCGAGGACACCTGCGCCCCCACCGCCGACCCGGTCGACCCGACCGTCAGCACCCCGCCGCTGGACACCAGGCTCGACGTCGCAAGGCCCGAGACGACTTGCGCGCCCAGCACCACCGCGCCCGTCGCCGTCGCCCCGGCGCTCACCTGCTGCGAACCACCCAACGAGACGACCGTCGCCGAGGCGGCCCCGCCCGAGCTGACCCGCTCGATCCCCGCCGACGCGACCACCGTCCCCCGCGCGATCCCCCCGGCCTTGATCTGCTGGTTGCCCGAAACCGCCGTGCCCGACGCGACCCCGCCCGCCTGCACCACAACCGCCCCGCCAGCCGAAGCCACCGTCCCGCTTGCGCTCCCGAACACCGTCAACGTGCCGCCCGACTGCACGCCGGCCCCGCTCAC
This sequence comes from uncultured Acetobacteraceae bacterium, assembly GCA_964246015.1. Taxonomy (GTDB): domain Bacteria; phylum Pseudomonadota; class Alphaproteobacteria; order Acetobacterales; family Acetobacteraceae; genus JBBROS01. Next base: position 19,817 of record CAXTPG010000031.1, on the reverse strand, counting down.
CACCCCGCCCGACCCGGCCGAAAGCTGCCCCAGCGACACCACCACCGCACCCGCGATAGACCCGCCCGAGATCGCCGTCGCAACCCCCCTGGCGCCGACCAGCGTGCCCACGGCAACGGCCCCCGAGCCCGAGACCGTCTGCATCCCCAGCACGCTCGTCCCGGACGCGGCCCCACCCGCCTCCACCGTCTCCAGCCCCCCGGACGACACCGTGGCGGACGCGGCCGACCCGCCCGAGCCGATCCGCTGCACCCCGCCCGACACGATCACGCTCGACGCCGCGGACCCCCCGCCCGCAGCGGACACCAGCCCGCCCCGCGCGATCGTCGCCGCCGTCGCGAGCCCGCCGGCGCCCACCAGCGCGATCCCGCCCGTGTTCACCGCGGCGCTCACCAGGTCCAGCTGCGCGCCCGCCGAAAGCACGACGCCGAACTGAGTCCGGCTCGTCACGACCGTGCCGACCGAAACCGTCGCCCCGATCGCCTGCCCGGACGCGGTCATGGCCCCGCCCGACAGCACGGTCGTCCCGACCGTCACCGCGTTGCCGTCCCGGACGAGCACGCCCCCCGACCCGATCACCGTGCCGCTGTCCGTTCCCCCGGACGACAGCATCAGTCGCCCCCCCGGCACCGTCCCGCTGACCGTCCTGCCGCCCGCAACCACCGTGACCTGGTCGCCCGCCCCCGTCACCAGCCCGCTGCTGGTCTGCCCCGAGCTGACGATCGTGGCGGTCATGCCCGGTCACGCCGGACGACGAGCAGTCCAGTCGGGGCCGGGTTCAACGCTGCACACTCCCGATCACGAAATCGCGATCACCACGAAATGTGCTGCCAGCCCCACACGTCAACGTCAATCCAATTTCCGGGATCGGCCCGACCTACTCCGGAAAGAACGCCCCCACCGTCGCCACGAACGCGTCGGGCGCGTCCGCGTGCAGCCAGTGCCCCGCCCCCCGCAGCGTCGCGAACTTCGCCGCCGGAAACAGCCCCCGGAACAACGCCCGATGCTCCGGCAGCACATAGGCCGAATGCTCCCCGCGCAGCACCAGCACCGGCCCCCCATAGGCCCCGGCCCCCGGCCACCCCTCGATCTCCGGCAGCGCCGCCGCGATCTCCGCAAGCCCGATCCGCCACCCAGGCCGGTCGCCGAACCGCAGGTTCTGCAGCAGGAACCCCCGCACCGCCCCATCCGGCGCCACCCCCTCCAGCGCCGCGCCCGCCTCCGCCCGCGTCAGCCCGGGCCCCAGCGGCAACGCCAGCATCGCCGCCGCGATCGCGCGGAAATGCGGTTCGTACCGCACCGGCGCCACGTCCGCGACCAGCAGCCGGGTCACCAGCGCCGGCCGGGTCAGCGCCAGTTGCATCGCCACCTTTCCGCCCATCGAGTGCCCCAGCACCCCGGCAGCCCCGATCCCCTCGGCCGCAAGCGTCTCGGCCACATCCTCCGCCATCACCCCATAGTCCATGACCGCGTCATGCCCGCTCGCGCCATGGTTCCGCAGATCCATGGCAATCACCGTCCGCCCCGAAGCCAGCCGCCGCTGCACCCGCCCCCAGTTGCTCGCCGCCCCGAACAACCCGTGCAGCAGCACGAGAGCCGGCCCCTCCCCGACCCGGACCGTCCGAAGGATCATCGCCTGCTGCTCCACGACGCCAACGCCGCCCCACCCAGGATCAACCCCGCGCCCCCCAGCACGCTCGCCGTCAACGGCTCCCCCAGGAACGCCGCCGACAGCAGCAGCCCCACCGCCGGCCCCGCCAGGAACCCGACGGACGCCACCACCAGCGGCAACGCCGTCGTCGCCTGCATCACGCACCACGTCCCCACCGGCCCCATCACGACCCCCACCGCCAGCAGGCACGCCACCCCCGTCCCCGTCCACCGTCCCGTCCCATGCGCCACCGCAAGCGGCAGCAGCACCACGCTCGCGATCGCGAAGGCCCAGGGCAGCAGCTCGAACATCGAAAGCCGGGGCGGCCACCGCCGCACGATCGTCATCGCCGCGGCCCAGCACAACGATGCCCCCAGCAGGAACCCGTGCCCCAGCAGCACCGGCCCCGACGTCCAATCGATCGCCCACGGCCCCATCAGCACGACGACCCCCGCCGCCCCCAGCCCCGTCGCGACCCACCGCCGGACCGAGATCGCCTCCCCCACCACCAGCGCGATCGGCACCGTCCATACCAGCGTCGCATTGGACAGGATCGCCGTCCGCCCCGCCGGCACCCACGCCACCGCCGCATGCGCCAGCATGAAGAATCCGCCCAACTGCAGAAGCCCCAACGCGAACAGCGCCGGCAGATCGACCCGGCGGGGCACCCGTACCCCCCGCATCGCCACCAGCGCCACCGCCGCGACCAGCATCGACAACCCGGCCCGCCCCAGCGCGAACCACGACGCAGCCGCCCCATCCAGCAACGCCACCTTCGTCACCGGCCAGGCCGCCCCCAGCAGCACCACCGCCCCCCCCAACTGCACCAGCGCCGCCGGGGCGATCCGCCCGCCGCTCATCCCCCCACCAGCGCCGCATACACGTCCGGGTCCGTCGCCCCCTCCGTGCTGAACACCAGCACCCGGCTCCCCGCATCCAGCCCCAGCGCCGCCCGTGCCGCCGCCTCCCCCGCCACCAGGAACAACCCGGCCAGTCCCGCCGCCCCGGACTCCCCCGAAACCACACCCCGCGCCGCCAGCCACCGCATCCCGTCCACCGCCGCCGCATCCGGGATCGCCACGAACGCCGCCGCCGCCCGCTCCAGCTCCTGCCAGGCCAGCAGGCTCGGCTCCCCGCACGCCAGCCCCGCCATGACCGTGTCCAGCGCGCCGCCCACCACCGTCAGCCGCCCCGCCTCCGCACTCGCCAGCAGACACGCCGCCCGCTCCGGCTCCACCACCACGACCGCAGCCTCCACCCCCCGCGCCCGCACCTGGGCCGAGACCGCGGCCGCGACCCCCCCCACGCCCCCCTGGATGAACACATGCGTCGGCGCAGCCGGCATCGCCGCCAGCGCCTCCTCCGCCATCACCCGATACCCCTGCATCACCTCCCGCGGCACCTCGGTGTAGCCGGGCCACGACGTGTCCGACACGACGAACCACCCTTCCCGCTCCGCCGCCTCCGCCGCCACCCGCACCGAATCGTCGTACGTCCCCGGCACGACCCGCACCTCCGCCCCATACGCCGCAATGGCCTCGATCCGCCCCGCGCTCACCCCCTCATGCACGAAGATCACGCACCGCGCGCCAAACCGCCGTGCCCCCCACGCGACGCTCCGCCCATGGTTCCCGTCCGTCGCACAGCACACGACGACATGCCCCGCCCCGGAATGCCCCCCCGCCTCCAGCTCCGCTGCCGTCGCGTTGGCCGCCCCGCCCCGCCGGGCCAGCGCGGATTGCACCACCCCCAGCACCGCATACGCCCCGCCCAGCGCCTTGAAGCTCCCCAGCCCGAACCGCGGCGCTTCGTCCTTCAGATGCACCGAAGCCACCCCCGCCCGCCCCGCCGCCTCCGGCAGGTCCAGCAGCGGCGTCGCCTCATACCCCGGCCACCCCTCGATCTCCGCCCGCGCCCGCCGGAACCCCCCGGCATTCAGCACGACGACCCCCGGAACCCCGTGCCGGGGATTGGCCAACCACCGAAAATCCTGATCGAACATCATGCCGGCGATCGTAGGGTGGGTAAGCCCTTGCGCAACCCACCATTCCACGCACGATCAACGCCCATCGAAAGCCAAAGAGGCACCATGCACATCACCATCCTCGGCGGCGCCGGCTTCCTCGGCCAGAAGATCGCCGCTCGCCTGGCCGCCGACGGCGCCCTGAACGGCACCCAAATCACCAGCCTCACCCTCTTCGACCTCACGCCCCCGCGCGCGCCCCACGCTCCCTTCCCCATCCACACCCTGGCCGGCGACCTCGCCGCCCTCCCCGCCGAAGCCATCCCACCCGGCACCAGCGTCGTCTTCCACCTCGCCGCCGTCGTCAGCGCCGCCGCCGAGGCCGACTACGAGCTGGGCCGGCGCGTCAACGTCCGCGGCACCGACGCCGTCATCGACGCCTGCCGCGCCCTTCCCACGCCCGCCCGCGCCAAGCCTCCACGGGTCGTGTTCACCAGCTCCGTCGCCAGCTTCGCCGGCGGCCAGCACGCCATCCTCCCGGACGACGCCCGCCAGCTCCCCGCCAACTCCTACGGCGCGCAGAAAGCCGCCGCCGAACTCTTCCTGGCCGACGCCACGCGCCGCGGCTTCCTCGATGCCGTCTGCATCCGCCTCCCCACCGTCACCATCCGCCCCGGCCGCCCCAACAAGGCCGCCAGCAGCTTCGTCAGCGCCATCCTGCGCGAACCCCTTCTGGGCCTTCCCGCCACCCTCCCCGTCCCCGACGAGTTCGCCGTCTGGATCTGCAGCCCCCGCCGGGCCGTCACCTGGCTGCTGCACGCCGCCGGCATGGACACGACCCCGATGGGCGCCGACCGCGGCATCAACCCCCCCGGCCTCCGCGCCACCGTCGCCGACATGCTCGCCGCCCTGGACCGCGTCCGACCCGGCGCATCCGCCCTCGTCCACCGCGCCCCCGACCCCGCCATCGCCGCCATCGTCGACGCCTGGCCCGCGGCCTTCGCCCCCCACCGCGCCCAATCCCTGGGCTTCACCCCCCACGAAACCCTGGACGCCCTTGTCCAATCCTTCATCGAAGACGACCTCGAACCCACCCGCGCCGACCGAGCCCTCTCGTAACGCCGGCGTCCCGCCAGCCCACCCCCCGCCCCCGCATTGACAACCCCCCCACCCCCCATACGGTGCCGGGTCAGGGGCAAAGCCAGGGAACGACGATGCAAAAAGGTCTACGCAAGGGTCTCACCAGCTACGGCGACGACGGCTTCTCCCTCTTCCTCCGCAAGGCCTTCATCAAGGCCATGGGCTACTCCGACGACGCCCTCGACCGCCCCATCGTCGGCATCACCAACACCCACAGCGACTTCAACCCCTGCCACGGCAACGCCCCCCAGCTCATCGAGGCCGCAAAGCGCGGCGTCATGCTCGCCGGCGCGATGCCCATGGTCTTCCCAACCATCTCCATCCACGAATCCTTCGCCCACCCCACCTCCATGTTCCTCCGCAACCTCATGGCGATGGACACCGAGGAGATGATCCGCGCCCAGCCCATGGACGCCGTCATCGTCATCGGCGGCTGCGACAAGACCCTTCCCGCACAGATCATGGCCGCCGCCAGCGCCGACCTCCCCACCGTCGTCATCCCCGTCGGCCCCATGGTCGTCGGCCATCACAAGGGCGAGGTCCTGGGCGCCTGCACCGACTGTCGCCGCCTCTGGAGCGCGCACAGGGCAGGAACCATCGACCGCGCCGAGATCGACGTCGTCGAGGGCCGCCTCGCCCCCAGCGTCGGCACCTGCATGGTCATGGGCACCGCCAGCACCATGGCCTGCATCACCGAGACCCTGGGCCTCTCCCTGCCCATGTCCGCCACCATCCCCGCCCCGCACGCCGAACGCATCCGCCTCGCCGAGGCCAGCGGCCACGCCGCCGCCCGCATGGCCGTCTCCGGCAGCCCCCGGCCCGGCGCCCTCATCACCAAGGCCAGCCTCCGCAACGCCATGACCGTCCTGCAGGCGATCGGCGGCTCCACCAACGGCCTCATCCACCTCACCGCCATGGCCGGCCGCGCAGGCCTCGCCATCGACATGGCGGAGTTCGACGAGATCGGCCGCAACGTCCCCGTGCTCGTCGACCTGAAACCCTCCGGCGACCACTACATGGAACACTTCCACCACGCCGGCGGCGTCCCCAGGCTCCTGCGCGAACTCGGCCCCCTCATCGACCTCACGACCCCCACCGTCGCCGGCGCCACCCTCGCGGAAGCGGTCGCGCACGCCGAGGACGTGCCCGGCCAGACCGTCATCCGTCCCCGCGGCGCCCCCATCAAGCCCACGGGCGGCATGGCCGTGCTCCACGGCAACCTCGCCCCCCGCGGCGCCGTCATCAAGCACAGCGCCGCCACCCCCCGCCTCCTGCAGCACACCGGCCGCGCCGTGGTGTTCGAGAACATCCCCGACATGGCCGCCCGCATCGACGACGAGGCGCTCGACGTCACCCCCGACGACATCCTCGTCCTCCGCAACGCCGGCCCCAAGGGCGCACCCGGGATGCCCGAGGCCGGCTACCTCCCCATCCCCAAGAAGCTGGGTCGCACCGGCGTCAAGGACATGGTCCGCATCAGCGACGCCCGCATGAGCGGCACCGCCTTCGGCACCATCGTCCTCCATATCACCCCGGAATCAGCCGATGGTGGCCCCCTCGCCCTCGTGCGATCCGGCGACATGATCCGCCTGGACGTCGAGGCCCGGCGCATCGACCTCCTGGTCGACCCAATCGAACTCGCCCGCCGCCAGGAAGCCCTCCCCACCCCCGCCCGCCCCGCCTGGGCCGCCCGGGGCTACGCCCGCCTCTTCCACGACACCGTCCAGCAGGCCGACGAGGGCTGCGACTTCGACTTCATGAAGCCCTGACCCCCCTGACGTCCGAACAGGCCACTCCCAACGCTCGACACCCGAGCGTTGGGATGATGGCGCGCACCGAACGACCCGGCGAAGGCGTCACCCCTCCGCGGTCGGCGGCACCGCCACGAACCGCGCCTGCCCGTCCCGAAGGATGCGCAGCGCGACGCCCTTGCCGCCGGAACCGCGGATCGCCGCGACCGCCTCCGATGGACCGGTCACGGGCTTGGCGCCGACGCCCACCACCAGATCGCCCTCCCGCAGCCCCGCCTGCGCCGCCCGCGATCCCGGGCGCACGCCCGCGACGACGGCGCCCTTCGCGCCCGCCGGAAGCTCCATCTGCTCCCGCAGCTCCGGCGACAGCGGCGCCAGCGCGACGCCGATGCCCCCTTCGCCACGCGCCGGGCCGGATGCGTCGGCCGACTCCCGCTCCTCCGGCATCGCGCCCACCGCCACCTTCAGCGTGGTCGCCTGCCCGTCGCGCAGCAGCCCCAGCTCCGCCGTCTTGCCTGGCGCCACGCCCGCGATCCGCAGCGCCAGCTCGTGCGGCGTGCCCACCGCGCTGCCGTCGACGGTCTGCAGCACGTCGCCCGGCTGCACGCCGGCCTTCGCCGCCGGGCTGTCCGGCGCCACCGCGGCCACCAGAGCACCCCGCGCATCGGGCTTCAGCCCCAGGCCCGGCGCGATCGAGGCCGTCACCGGCTGCGTCTCGACCCCCAGGAACCCGCGCGTTACGTGCCCCGCCGTCCGCAACTGCCCCACCACGTCCCGCACCAGGCTGCTGGGGATCGCAAACCCGATCCCGATATTGCCCCCCGTCGGCGACAGGATGGCGGAGTTCACCCCGACCACCCGCCCGTCCTGCGTGAACAGCGGTCCGCCCGAGTTCCCCTGGTTGATCGCCGCGTCCACCTGCAGGAACTGGTCGTACGGTCCGGACCCGATATCCCGCCCCCGCGCCGACACGATCCCGGCCGTGACCGTCCCGCCCAGCCCGAACGGATTGCCCACCGCCAGCACCCACTGCCCCGGCCGGACCGCATCCGAATCCCCCAGCACCAGCGCCGGCAGCGCCTTCCCCGCATCCACCTTCAGCACGGCGAGATCCGTCCGCGCATCCCGCCCGACCACCTTCGCCGGCAGCTCCGTCCCGTCCGTCAAGGTGATGGACACGCGATCCGCGTCCTTCACGACATGGTTGTTGGTGACGATCGTCCCGTCGGGATCGATGATGAACCCGGACCCGCGCGCCTGCCGCGCCTCGCCCATCGCCATCCGCCCCGGCCCCTGCTGCCCGCCCGCCTGCCGAACGGTCACGGACACGACGGCCGGGCTGACCTGCGCCGCGAGATCCGAGAAATCGGGCAACGGCCGCGCCACGCCCTGCGGCTGGATGGCGCCCGGGGTCTGGGCATTCGCCTGCGCATGGGCGGTCTCGGTCGTCCAGGCGCCAAAGCCGCCAAGCGCCGTGCCGCCCAGCAGGACGGCCACCAGCCCGGCGCGCGCGGCACGGGGGAAACGCTGCAACATGGGGTATGCTCCTTCGGGTCGCGGGGCCGACGGGCCTCGCATGACGGCCAACATGGGACGCCGCACCCTACGGGGCCGTTTCGCGGCGGTGACGTTCGGGTCATGAACCCGATGACACGCGGCGGACAGGTTTGCGAGCGTCAGGCGGCGATGCGGCTGGTCGCGTCCCCCGCCGCGAAGGCGGCCATGTAGCCCAGGATCAGGTCGCGCGACCGGAACCGGCCCTCGTACCGCCGCTCCTCCTCCTCCCGCACGATGGGGAACGTGCCGAGGATGTACTCCGCCGCATCCCGGTCCAGCCCATAGAGCATGAAGAACACCGCATCGAGCCGGGCGCGCAGGTGCAGCCGCTCCTCCTCGTCCCACGCAAACACCGGCCCGGTATGCCCCATGTCCGCCGCGAACCCGACCATGTCGTGCGCAGTGTAGGTCAGACGCAGCACATGGTCCCGGACGATCGCTTCAGCGGTGGTTGCGCCGATCGCCCGGGCGAAACCGTCGAGCGGGACGAAGGGCAGCTGCTCGACGATGTAGAAGTTCAAGTGAGTTCCCTGGACCTTCTGTCTGGCAAGATAATCGACGACGAAGGATGCCATGCTCGCAAGCAACAAGGGAGCCCAGCGCATGTAGCTTGTACGAACCTCCGCCACAACTCCAATGGCGGGACCGTCTTTCTCCTCCAGGAGAAGCGGCAAAGTGTTCCCGAACGCAACCGCAGGTACTGCAGAGATGATGCTGGTTCTGGCGTCCGTCGGTCGCGCAATGTCTCGAAAGGCAAGCGCCCACGATCGTGCCTTCGGCCATTCGATATCGCTCATATCCACCCAGAATTGTGGACGAGGCGAGTAACCGGGATCAGCATGCTGCTTACCCGTGCTGTGCAAGCTGCTGAATGGGTTGTGAAGGTTCAGGGCGTTTTCGGCCACGGAGGCGGCCCGATGATCGAATAGGTTGATGGAGCGACCTACCATCAGCGGCACCCACTCCCTCTCACCCCGTTTCCATCGGTTCGCCGCCACGCGATACGCCCCCGCCTTCACCAGCTCCGCCTCGGTCACGAACTTCCCGCTGTCGTTCGTCATATGGAACATCGTGTGATACCGCACCGGCCACACGCTCACCGGCGCCGGGCCGCGCCGGTCCACCAGCACCGGCAGACGCCGGTACACGTCCAGCGTGATCGCCGCATCCCGCGCCGACCGGAACACCGGCGCCGTCCCTGTGTTCGGGTTCACCGCCGCGAAATCCGCCGGCGACAGCGCCAGATCCGAAGCCTCCGCCTCCGCCACCCCCTGCGCGAAGAAGGCGCACGACGCCGCCGCAAATCGCCGCTCCGTGCCGCCCACCACAAGCGCGCAGAACTTGAAGCGGCTGTCCACGTCCGGAAAGAAAGGGTCCAGCCGGTGCCGCGTCCGCCGGTTCTCGAAATCCAGCAGCGCGCCCAGCCGCCCCGTCGTGCTCACGCTGCGGAAGAACGCCGCCGCCCCCTTGTCCGCCGCGATCCCCGACGGAACCAGCAGGCCTACGATCCCGTCCCGCCGCACCAGCCGCAGCGCCCGCTCCACGAACAGGCTGTACAGGTTCGTGTCACCGCCCGACAGCAGCGGGTAGTCGCCCACCTGGCGCGCCACCCGCGACGCCCCCTCCGCCGAAGCCTCCGCGCGCTCGAACTCCGCAGCCACCTCGCCCCCAGCCTTCCGCACCCCCGCCACCAGCTTCTTGCGGTCCGCCGCACGCTGCTGCAGCGCGATGCCGGGCACGCGCGCCGCGAACCACTCCACCTCCTGCAGCTTGATCCGGTCCCATGGCGGGTTGCCGATCACGGCATCGAAGCCGCCGCGCGGCCGCGCGCTCTCCCAGTCGTCCCACACGCCGGGGAACGCCACCTCCCAGTGCAGGAACCGCCGCTCCTCCGCCAACGCCCGCACCTTCGCCAGCACGCGCCCGGCGTTCTCCCGCGTGCCCGCCGGCCCGGCGCTCGGCGCGTCCCCGGCCGCGATGCGGACGGGGTCGCCTAGCACGCCGTCCAGCACGTAGTCCAGCGCGATCTGCTCCCCACGGCCCAGGCCCGGCCGCAGCCACCGCTCCGCATGGATCAGGTCGAAGAACCGCGCGAGCGGCGCCGTCGCATCCTCGACGCCCCCGAACGCCGCCTTGCTCTGCCGAACCTGGCCGATATCCGCGTCGCTCAGCCCCTCCACCAGTTGCATCCCCGCCGCAGCCAGCCGGGCATTGGCGACGGCGCCGCCGATCAGCAGCGCGCCCCGCGCCCGGATCCGCGTCTCCGCCCCGTGCACGAACTCCCCGAACAGGCTGTCCCCGGTCCGCAGATGATGGTCCAGGAACGACAGCGGCGCCCCCACCGTGAACGAATGCAGCCACAGCGACAGCTTCGCCAACTCCACCGCCATCGGGTTCAGGTCCACCCCGTGGATCACCCGCTTCAGCACGATCCGCCGCACCAGGTGCCGGTCGTCCAGGTGTTCGGCCCGCACCGCCCAGCCATTCGCCGCCGCCTGCGCCATGATCTGCGCCCGCATCGCGTCGATCGTGTCCGCCAGCGGGGAACGGTACTCGCCCCACGGCACGAGCGCCGCCGCCTCCTGCTGCGCCGTCAGCACCTCATCCGTCAGCCAGTCCACCAGCGACACGAGAAAATGCCCCGAGCCCATGGCCGGGTCGAGCACGCGCAGCGTCAGCAACGCCTCGGCCGAATCATGCCGCCGCAGCGTCGCGAGCCGTCCCGCCTTTGCCCCCGTCTCGCTGCCCAAGTCCGCCACCCGCGCCTGGAACGCTGCCCGCCGCTCCGCCACCAGCGGGCCGAGCGTGCGCCGGATGATCAGCCGCACCAGCTCCTCCGGGGTGTAGTACGACCCCGTGTTCTTCCGCGCGAAGGTGTTGAGCCGCGTGCCCAGGCGCGGCCCTTCCTGCACCACGTCGAACTCCAGCAGCCGTTCGTAGATCGTCCCCAGGTGCTGCACCGATAGGTCACGAAAGTTGATCATCCGCCGCAGCGCGCCCTCCCCCTCGCGCGAAAGGTCGTCGAGCAGCTCGGCCAGCACGGCGTCGGACAGGCGCACCCGCTCCAGCAGCGGCGACGCCGCGGCCGCGAACAGCCCACCATTATACGGCGGCAGGCCCAGCGATGCATCGCCCCCGCCAATGGCCCGGCACAGCGCCTGCAACCCGTCCCACCACCGCGTCATCGTCGCGGACAGCGTCATGCCGTCGTCCTGCGCCCGCGCCGCCTGCATCCGCAGGTTCCGCAACGCATAGGCTGCATACCCGGAGTGTCGGACGGGCAGCAGGTCCCGGTCCTCGGCATAGAGGATGAAGAGCAGGCGGTACAACAGGATCAACGCGCCATCCCGCGCCGCTTGCCGCCATGCCGCTATCTTGGGCGCGGCAGAAGGATCGGCTACGGCCAGGGCGGAAACCAGGCGCGGGAACACGCGGTCGAACACCGCCTCCGACAATGCGGCCGTGATGCGCTGTTCGTAGCGGCGGCCCTCATCCAGGGCCGCGTCCAGGAACGTCGCCCCTCCTGGTCCCGAAGCCTCGTGCGCCTCCCGCCGGAACAGCAGCAGGAAACTGCGGAACAGGTCCTGCGCCTCCGCCTCGCCACCCGCCACGCCCGCCAACAGCGCGGGAAGGTCGAAGCCCACGAACCCCTCCGCCCGGCTGCGGGCGCCGTGGAAATACAGCCGCCAGAGGCGCCCGTTGGTCAGCAAACCCCATCGGACGGCGCCGCCCGAATGCGGCTCCGCCAATGCGACGTAGCGCAGGATCTGCGAGGCCGGGGTCCCGCCCTTGCCGCTGCCCCGGTCGAGCACGGTGTCCCGCGCCTCGTTTTCCACAACGACAGCCGCCCGCTTGTACCGCGAATCCATGTCCAGGGTGGCTGCTGCGGCGGCGCGGTCCGTGTCGGTACGGAACAGCAGCGCGTCCGGGATGTCGCGTCGCCCCGCTCCCGCGGCCTGCTGCGGCAGGAAATGCCAGCCGAGCAGTTCGAGCGCCGGATAGATGAACGCCTGCTCGGTCGTCGCCTCGTTCGGCTTGGCCATCGCAGCCAACCGGGCCCATGATCCGCGCAGCGCATCGGCGGCTGCGACGACCTGGACCGGGTCCTGCGCGCGCCATTCCGGCGTCTCCGCCATGCCGGAGCGCAGGAAGAACTCGGTCAACAGGCTTCCAGAGATCACGCTTCACCCGGCGAATCGAAGGCACCCAGGTTGGGGCTTGAAAGCGCCGCCGGAAAGTCGGAAGTCTCCCCCGCCAAGGGACACGGCCCACGCCGGGTTAGCACAGCGGTAGTGCAGCGGTTTTGTAAACCGAAGGTCGGGGGTTCGATCCCCTCACCCGGCAGGAGCCCCCGATGTCCCCTCTCCACCACACCCTCCTTCCCCCGTGCGTCACCGCCCGCTGCATCGACGGCGTGAACAGCCTCCGCGTCCACGTCCTCGAAGCCGGCGACCCCGCGCACCCCCTCATCCTGCTCCTCCACGGCTTCCCGGAACTCGCCTACTCCTGGCGCCACGTCATGCCGCCCCTCGCCGCCGCCGGATACCGCGTCGTCGCCCCCGACCTGCGCGGCTTCGGACGCACTACCGGCTGGGACGCGGCCTACGACACCGACCTCGCCCCCTTCGGCCTGCTGAACCACGTCCGCGACGCGCTGGGCCTTCTCGCCGCCCTGGGACGCGACCACGCCGCGATGCTGGTCGGCCACGATGCCGGGTCCAGCGTCGCCGCCGCATGCGCGCTCGCCCGCCCCGACCTCTTCCGCCGCCTGGTGCTCATGAGCGCACCCTTCGCCGGGCCACCGTCCCTGCCCGTCCCGCCCCCGCCCGACACGCCCGCCACCCTGGCCCGGCTGGACCCGCCCCGGCAGCACTACCAATGGTACTACAGCACCCGCCCGGCCGAAGCCGAGATGCGCGCCCCGCCGCAAGGCCTCCACGCCTTCCTGCGCGCCTACTACCACATGAAAAGCGCCGATTGGCCCGGCAACGCCCCCCACCCCATCGCCGCCACCCAGCTCGGGACCCTTCCCGCCTACTACGTCATGCCCGCCGGGCAGACGATGGCGCAGGCCGTGGCCCCCGCGATGCCCACCCCGGCCCAGATCGCCGCCTGCCGTTGGCTCCCCGATGCGGAACTGGCCGTCTACGCCGCCGAATACGCCCGCACCGGCTTCCAGGGTGGGCTCAACTGGTATCGCGGCCGCACCACCGGCCGCCACGCGCAGGAGCTGTCGCTCTTCGCCGGCCGAACCATCGACATCCCCGCCCGCTTCATCGCCGGCGCCGCCGACTGGGGCACCTACCAGACCCCCGGCGTTATCGCAGCCATGCGCCAAGCCTGCCCCCGAATGGATGCCGTGCATCTGCTGGACGGCGCCGGGCACTGGGTCCAGCAGGAGCGGCCGGCCGACGTCGCGCGCCTTCTCCTGGAGTTCTGCGCCGCTAGGAACTGACCGGCCGCAACTCGTGCGCCCAGATCTGCTCGTCCGTCCGCGGCACGTATGCGACCCCCTTCCGAACCCCCACCGCGTTCACCTGGAAATACACCGGCAGGATGGCGTCGTCGTCCAGCCCCAGCGCCGCCACGGCCCGGAACGCCGCCTCCCGCCGCCCGTCATCCATCTCCGTCATCGCCGCCGCCAGCAACGCGTCATAGGCCGGGTTCGAATACCGCCCCCGGTTCAGCGTCCCCAACCCCGACGCGGCGTCGAACGTCGCCATCAGCATCCGCAACTGGATCGAAGCCTCGCCTGTCGGCGCCCCCGCCGGCGTCAGGAACAACGACAGCTCCAGCCGCGACCCCCGCGCCACCAGGTTCGACCACGGCAGCAGCTCCAGCTCCGTCTTCACCCCCACCCGCGTGAACATCTGCGCCACCGCCTGCGCCACCGCCGCGTCGGACGAGAACGCCCCGCTCGGCCCATGCATCGTCACCTGGAATCCCTGCGGATACCCGGCCTCCGCCAGCAGCCGCTTCGCCCCGTCCGGATCATACGCCACCGGCCGCCGGTCCGGCGTGGACCCGAAGAACCCGGCCGGGATCACGTCCCCCGCCGGCGTCGCCATCCCATGCAGCACCCGCGCCGTCAGCGCATCCCGGTTGATCGCCATCGACAGCGCGTGCCGCACCCGCCGGTCCCGGAACGGGTTGCGCGAAAGCGGCTGCCCATCCGTCCCGCGCACATACGGCGACACGTCCCGATGATGGTCCATCACGCCATAGATCAGGCGCGTCGTCTGGCTCCGCTCCAGGTGCAGCCCCGGGTCCGCCTGCAACCGCTCCACATCCGCGATGGGCACGACGTCGACGACGTCGACGTCCCGCGCCAGCAGGCTCGCCACCCGCGCCCCGTCATTCGGGATGATCCTGAGGCTCGCCCGCCGCCAGGCCGGGGCGCCCGCCCAGTAATCCTCGTTCCGTGCCAGCTCCAGCCGCTCGTTCGGCAGCCATGACACGAAGCGGAACGGCCCGGTCCCGATCGCCGCCCGCCCCTGGTTGAAGTCGGCCGTGCTGGCGGTCTCGAACCGCCGCGACACGATGTTGACGTTCGTCAGGTCGATCGGCAGCAGCGGATACGGCGACGCCGTCCGCAGCAGGATCCGGCCGGGGTCCGGCGACCACGCCTCCACGATCGGCTTCGTGTAGATCCCGAACGAAGACGGGCTGTTCGGCACGTTTCCCGCCCGCCGCAGGCTCGCCAGCACGTCCTCCGCCCCGAACGCCTGCCCGTCATGGAACCGCACGCCCGGCCGCAGCAGGAACTCCCACGTCGTCGCATCGACCGCCCGCCACGCCGTCGCCAGGCACGGGATCACCCTCTGCCGAGGGTCCTGCTGCACCAGCCGGTCGAACAGATGCACCGAGAACGTCCGGTTCGGATGCGCGTTGTGGAAATGCGGATCGACCGACGTCACGTTGGTCGAGAACCCGATCGTGATGTCCGGCCCCGCCTGCTGCGCCCCCGCCTGCTGCGCCCCCGCCTGCTGCGCCCCCACCTGCTGCGCGCCCACCTGCTGCGCGACACCCGGGACGGCCAGGACAAGGGGAGCCGCGATCAGGCTGCGTCGACGCATGGGTGGTCCTCCCGGCCGGGTTGTGGCAGGCAGGATACCATGGATCGGGACCTCCCCATCATCGTCGTCGGCGCCGGCGTCGCAGGCCTCGCCGCCGCCCGCCACCTCCGCGCCCACCACGTCCCCGTCACCCTCATCGAGGCCGCCCCCCGCATCGGCGGCCGCGCCTGGACCACCCTCATCGGCCCCGACCCCTTCGACCACGGCGCCACCTGGCTCCACGACGCCGACCGCAACCCGCTCGTACCCCTCGCGACGCCCGAGGACCAACTGACCGCCTCCGACGGCCGCGCCGAGCGCCTCTCCATCGACGGCCGCCCCGCCACCCCGGCCGACCACGCCGCCTACGACGAGGCCGACCGCCGCCTCGACCAGGTGGCAGCCGCCGCCCTCGCCGGCCCCGACACCACCCTCGCCGCCGCCATGGCCCCCATGGCGCACGACCCATGGTCGAAGCTGATCGCCCTCTGGGAAGGCCCCATCATCGCCGCCGCCGACGCCGACCGCCTGGGCCTGCTGGACTGGCACCGCAACCGGCTCCAGGGCCGCAACATGGTGCCCGCCCAAGGCGTGGGCGCCTTCCTCGCCCGCCGCCTCGCCACACAAGCCACGCTCGGCACCCCCGCCACCCGCATCGGCTGGTCCGGCCCCGGCGTTCACGTCGAAACCCCCCGCGGCGTAATCCACGCCCGCGCCGCGATCGTCACCGCCTCCACCGGCGTGCTGGCCAGCGGCGCCATCCGCTTCGATCCGCCTTTGCCTCCGGACATCGAAGCCGCCTTCCACGCTCTCCCCATGGGCCTACTGAGCAAGGTCGCCTTCCACGCCGCCGGGCCGGACCGCCTGGGCCTCGATCCCGGCACCTTGGTCGTCGACCGCGAGGGCCGCATGACCTTCAACGCCTGGCCCCAGGGCCGCGCCCACCTGGTCGGCTTCATGGGCGGCAGCACCGCCTGGTCCGTCGCCCACGACCCCCACGCCGCCGAACACCTGGCCCGCACCGAACTCGCCCGCGCCCTGGGCCACGACGCCCTGCGCAGCCTCGGCCCCGCCCCCGTCGTCACAACCTGGGGCACGGACCCCCTCACCCGCGGCGCATACGCCTATGCCGGCCCCGGCGACGCCCCCCGGCGCGCAACCCTCGCCGCCGCCTTCCCCGCCGAACGCCTCCTCTTCGCCGGCGAAGCCCTCCGCACCGACGGCCTCGCCGGCACCGTCGGCGGCGCCTACCTCAGCGGGATCGAGGCGGCAGAACGCCTGATCAAAGCCCTCTCCCCTCGGGAGACGGCTGGGTGAGGGCCCGCCGCCCACCCCGAACGAAGGCGCGGTTCCGCCGCAAGGAAAACCAGATTCCTTGCATCCGCCCCGCCCGCGCCACATCCTCCCCATAATCGAACCCGCGGGAGGCAGCGGACCCATGTGCAACCTGTTCCGAACGCAGGACCCGGCCACCTACGCCGCCGAAACCCGGCCCATCCGCCTCCACGGCCACGCCACCTCCATCCGCCTCGAAGCCGCCTTCTGGGACACGCTCGAGGAAATCGCCCGCAAGGAGGAACTGTCCGTCGCCCGCTTCATCGGCGTCCTGCACGACGAGGTCCTCAGCCGGCAGGACGAGATCGGCAACCTCGCCTCCTTCCTCCGCGTCACCTGCCTCCATTACCTCCGCCACCAGGATCTGCACGCCACGCAGGTCGCTGCCCGCCTCGCCACCCTCCGCGCGGAAAAATCGCTCGCTGTCGTAGCCTGATACTACCGCCTCGCCCCGCCGCCTCCCTAGCCTGATCCCATGGGGCGATAGACCCCGCGGGAGGAGACACGGATGCGATACGCGACCGCGGCATTGCTCGCGGGATTGCCCCTCGGCGCTCAATCCATGCCCGCCCGTGCCCAGCCCGCCCCGGCCGTGCTGTTCGCCCGCCAATGCGGCACCTGCCATATCGCCAAACCCGCCAACGAAACGCGCCAGGGCCCCAACCTCTGGGGCATCATCGGCCGCCCCGCCGGCGCCGTGCCCGGCTTCAGATACTCCGCCAGCTACGCGACCTCCGGCATCACCTGGGACGAAGCCTCCCTCGACGCCTACCTCGCCAACCCGCAGGCCCTGATCGCCGGGTCCACCATGGCCTACCGCCAGGCCAACCCCGACACCCGCCGAACCATCATCGAATGGCTCAAGGACCAGAACTGATGGCCAAACCCATCCACACCATGCTTCGCGTGCGTGACGAAGCCCGCTCCATCGACTTCTACGCCCGTGCCTTCGGCATGCTGACCGCCACCCGCCTCGCTTTCGAAACCTTCACGCTCCTCTACCTTAAAACCCCGGACGACGACTTCGAACTCGAACTGACGATCAACCACGACCGCACCGAGCCCTACGCCCTCGGTACCGCATACGGCCACCTCGCCTTCGTCGTCGACGACCTGGACGCCGAGCACCGCCGCTTCGAAGCCGACCACCTCGCCCCCGGCCCCGTGAAGGAGTTCCACAAGGACGGCGCGCTCCTCGCCAAGTTCTTCTTCGTCACCGACCCCGACGGCTACCGCATCGAGGTCCTGCAGAAAAACGGCCGCTACCGCTGAGCCCCAACGACAAGAACCGGAGGAACCCCGCCATGAGAGAGATCGATCGACGTTCACAAATCGGCCGCCGCGGCTTCCTGCAACGCTCCGCCACCGCACCCGTCGCGGCCGCAATCCTGGGCTCGGCCTTCACCCCCGAATCCGCCTGGGCGCAATCCGCCAAAACGCTCTCGCCGCAAACCATGGCGACCCTCGCAAAGGCCGCCCGCGACATCTTCCCCCACGACCACGTCGCCGACCGCTTCTACATCGCCGCCGTCACCCCCTACGACGCCGCCGCCGCCAAGGACCCGGCCAAGAAAGCCATGTGGGAAACCGGCGCAGCACGCCTCGATGCCGAGGCCGCCGACCGCTTCAAGGCCGCCAACTACCTCGCCGTCAACTGGGAGGCCGACCGCGTCCTCATCCTCCGATCCATCGAGCGCACGCCCTTCTTCACCAAGCTCCGGGGCGACCTGGTCGTCTCCTTCTACAACCAGCCGGAGCTATGGCCGAAGTTCGGGTACGAGGGCTCCTCCGCCGAACACGGCGGCTACCTCGCCCGCGGCTTCGACGACATCAACTGGCTGCCCACGGCCTGAAGGGGAAACGATCATGGCCACATTCGACCTCAACGACGACAGCCTCGTCGTCATCGTGGGCTCCGGCGCCGGCGGCGGCACCCTCGGCAACGAACTCGCCCAGCGCGGCATCAAGACCGTCATCCTGGAAGCCGGCGCCCGCATCGAAACCCAGGACTTCGTCAACGACGAGTGGGAAAGCTTCACCCAGCTCGCCTGGACCGACATGCGCACCACCTCCGGCTCCTGGCGGGTCGCGCGCGACTTCGCCAACCTCCCCGCCTGGATCGTGAAAGCCGTCGGCGGCTCCACCACCCACTGGGCCGGCGCATCCCTCCGCTTCCAGGACCACGAGTTCAAGACCCGCACCACCTACGGCGCCATGCCCGGCGCCAACCTGCAGGACTGGCCCATAACCCTGTCCGAGCTCGACCCCTACTACACGAAGGCCGAGGACAAGATGGGCGTCACCGGCACCAACGGCATCCCCCGCCTGCCCGGCAACAACAACTACAAGGTGCTCGCCGCCGGCGCGAAAAAGCTCGGCTACACCGACTTCCACAGCGGCAACATGGCCATCAACAGCCAGCCCCGCGACGGCCGCGGCGCCTGCCAGCAGATCGGCTTCTGCTTCCAGGGCTGCAAGTCCGGCGCCAAATGGTCCACCCTCGTGGCCGAAATCCCCAAGGGCGAGGCGACCGGCAATCTCGAGGTCCGCCCCGGCAGCATGGTCGTGAAGATCGAGCACGACGCGGCCGGAAAGGTCACCGGCGTCCTCTACGCCGACGCGAAAGGCGCCATCCAGCGCCAGAAGGCCCGCATCGTCGCCGTCGCCGGCAACTCGCTCGAAAGCCCGCGCCTGCTGCTCAACTCCGCGTCCGCGATGTTCCCCGACGGCCTCGCCAACACCTCCGGCCAGGTCGGCCGGAACTACATGCGCCACATGACCGGCAGCGTCTACGCAACGTTCGAGCGCCCGGTCCACATGTACCGCGGCACGACCATGGCCGGCATCATCCGCGACGAAGCCAGGCACGACACGAAACGCGGCTTCGTCGGCGGCTACGAGATGGAAACCCTCTCCCTCGGCCTCCCCTTCATGGCCGCCTTCCTCGATCCCGGCGCCTGGGGCCGCAGCTTCACCTCGGCCCTCGACGGCTACCCCAACATGGCCGGCATGTGGCTCGTCGGCGAAGACATGCCCCGCGAAACCAACCGCATCACCCTAGACCCGGCCGCAAAGGACAAGGCGGGCATGCCGGTCGCCAGCGTCCACTTCGACGACCATCCCAACGACCTCGCCATGCGCGCCCACGGCTACAAGCAGGGCGCCGCCGTCTATGAGGCCGTCGGCGCCACCCGCGTCTTCCACACGACGCCCTACCCCAGCACCCACAACCTGGGCACCAACCGCATGAGCGAGAAGGCGCGCGACGGCGTGGTCAACAAATGGGGGCAAACCCACGACGTGAAGAACCTGTTCGTCTCCGACGGCAGCCAGTTCACCTCCGGCGCCGCCTGCAACCCCACCCT
>CAXTPG010000030.1:0-44636 GCA_964246015.1 uncultured Acetobacteraceae bacterium | reverse complement strand
CAGGCCAACATCACCCGGGAACTCATCGAGATCATCAGCGGCGCCGAAGCCGTCTGACCCCGGGGCGCAGAACCAGCACCCAACGCGAACATCCCCGTAGCGCCGGCGTTCGCCGGCCAGACACCCAGACAGCGACGCTTCTCGCACCCGCCCCGGTGCCCTAAGCTCCCGCGATGCCCATCGGAAGCCGCGTCCTCCACAGAACCCTGCACGGCGCCACGCCCCCCGTCGCCGTCGCCGGCCACGGCGTCTGGATCACCACGGCGGACGGGCGCGAGATCCTGGACGCATCCGGCGGCGCCGCCGTCAGTTGCCTCGGCCACGGCCATCCCCGCGTCGTCGAAGCCATCCGTCACCAGGCCGGCGCCATGGCCTACGCCCATACCGGCTTCTTCTCGTCCGAACCCGCGGAGGCGCTCGCCGACATGCTCGTCGGCCACGAACCCGGCGGCCTCGCCTATGCCTACTTCGTCTCCGGCGGCTCCGAAGCGGTCGAGGCCGCGCTCAAGATGGCCCGGCAGTATCACATCGAGTGCGGCGCCCCCGCCCGCGCCCGCTTCATCGCCAGGCGCCAAAGCTACCACGGCAACACTCTCGGTGCCCTCGCCGCCGGCGGCAACGCCTGGCGCCGCGCACCCTACGCCCCGCTGCTGTCGGACGCGTTCAGCCACGTCTCCCCGGCGTTCGCCTACCGCGGAACGCAGGACGGCGAGACGGAGGCCGAGTTCACGGCCCGCCTCGAAGCCGAGCTGGAGGCCGAGTTCCAGCGCCTCGGCCCCGACACCGTCGCCGCCTTCATCGCGGAGCCGGTGGTGGGCGCCACCGCCGGCTGCGTCACGGCGCCGCCCGGATACTTCCATTCGGTCCGCCGGGTCTGCGACCGGCACGGCGCGCTGCTGATCCTGGACGAGGTCATGTGCGGAATGGGCCGGACCGGCACGTTGCATGCGTGGGAGCAGGAGGGCGTCGCCCCCGACATCCAGGTCGTCGCGAAGGGCCTCGGCGGCGGCTACCAGCCCATCGGCGCCGTGCTCGCCACCGGCCGCGTCGTCGACGCCATGCGCGACGGCTCCGGCAGCTTCCAGCACGGCCACACCTACCTCGCCCACCCCGTCGCCTGCGCCGCGGCGCTGGCGGTGCAGCGGGTGATCCGCGACGACGGGCTGCTCGACCAGGTGCGGCAGCGCGGCGCCCTGCTGGAGCAGCGGCTCGTCGAGCGGTTCGGCAACCACCGCCACGTCGGCGACATCCGCGGCCGCGGCCTGTTCCAGGCGATCGAACTGGTGGCCGACCGCGCGACGAAGACCCCCTTCGACCCGGCGCTCAGGCTGCACGCCCGCGTCAAGGCCGCCGCCTTCGCCCGCGGCCTGGGTTGCTACCCGACCGGCGGCACGGTCGATGGCGTCAGCGGCGACCACGTGCTGCTGGCGCCGCCCTATATCAGCAGCGAGGCCGAGATCGACATGATCGTCG
Organism: uncultured Acetobacteraceae bacterium; assembly: GCA_964246015.1. Classification (GTDB taxonomy): domain Bacteria; phylum Pseudomonadota; class Alphaproteobacteria; order Acetobacterales; family Acetobacteraceae; genus JBBROS01. The sequence goes on along the minus strand of CAXTPG010000030.1, from coordinate 43,163 downwards.
ATCGGCTCGGCGCCGCACTCGACGACGCGTTGACCGGCATCTGAGGGGAACACGATGAAGACGATGATCCTGGGCGCGCTCGCCGCCCTGGCACTCTCCGCGGCGGCGCAGGCCGCGACCCTGGACCAGGTGCGCGCCCGCGGGCAGCTCGTCTGCGGGGTCAACACCGGGCTGGCCGGGTTCTCCTTGCCCGACAGCCAGGGCGTGTGGCGCGGGCTGGACGTGGATTACTGCCGGGCCGTCGCCGCCGCCGTGCTGGGCGACTCCACGAAGGTCCGCTTCGTGCCGATGACCGCCGCGACGCGCTTCACCGCGCTGCAATCGGGCGAGATCGACGTGCTGATGCGGAACTCGACCGAGACATACCTGCGCGACGTGTCGATCGGGCTGACGGCGCTGCCCGTCAACTTCTATGACGGCCAGGGTTTTGCGGTGAAGAAGGCGCTCGGCGTGAAGTCGGTGGCGGACCTCAACGGCGCCACCGTGTGCATGGCGCAGGGCACCACGCACGAACAGAACGCGCTCGAATGGTTCGCCGCCAGGGCCATCAAGTTCGAGCCTGTGATCCTCGAAAGCCAGGACACGATGTATCAGGCGTTCTTCAGCGGCCGCTGCGACGCACTCAGCCAGGACGCCTCCGCGCTGGCCGTCGCCGTGGCCGTGGTGTCGGGCAAGCCCGACGACTTCGTGGTCCTGCCGGAGCGGATCAGCAAGGAGCCGCTCGGCCCCTTCGTGCGCCAGAACGACGAGACCTGGGGCAAGATCGTCCGCTGGACCCTGGGCGTGATGATCGAGGCCGAGGAACTGGGCATCATCCAGGCGAAGGCCGACGACCTGGCCCGCACCGGCACGACGGCCCAGAAGCGGTTGCTGGGCATGGGCGACGACATGGGAAAGCCGCTGGGGCTGGACCCCAAATGGGCCGCGAACGTGGTGCGTGCCGTCGGCAACTACGGCGAAAGCTTCGAGCGGACGGTGGGGCAGGGCAGCCAACTGAAGCTGGCGCGGGGGCTGAACGGGCTGTGGAACCAGGGCGGGCTGATGTACGCGATCCCGTTTCGCTGACCATCGCCGCTGACCATGGCCGCCGGGCTCGCCGCCGTGCCGTGAGGGCCCGGCGTCCCTGTCAGCTCCGCTCCACCGCGACCGCCGCCGCATCCAGCGCCGCCGCCACCGCCTCCGCCTGCGCCTGGTCCAGCGGGCCGCGGCCCAAACGCATCCGCAGCGCGAGCCTGAGGTTCTCCATCGCCCGCATCACCTGCGGCACCGGGCCGGAATGGGACCGGGCGGCCTCATCGATGCGGGCGAGGATGGCATCGAGGGCAGGGCGGTTGGCCCCCAGCCAGGCCGTGCCCTCAGGCGTGATGCTGTGCAGCTTTTTGGCGCCGTCGCCCGGCGCGACGGTGACCAGCCCCATCTCCTCCAGCAGCGTCAACGTCGGGTAGATCACGCCCGGGCTGGGCGAATAGGCGCCGGCGACGCGGTGTTCGATCTCCTTGATGATCTCGTAGCCGTGGCGCGGCTTCTCGGCGATCAGGTGCAGGATCAGCAGCCGAAGGTCGCCATGGGCGAAGAACCGGCCGAGGCCGGATCTGCCGCCGGGGCCATGGCGGTCGGGGCCGTGTCGGTGATGGTGGCCGTCGATCGGGTGCTCGCCCCGGGCGAAACGGCGGCCGTGGTGGTTGCAGGCGTGGATGAAGCGATGGACCATGAAGTCGATCTCCGATACGATTTCGATGTATCGAAAGAATAGATATATCGAGATTCAGTCGGTTTCAAGTGGGGCTTCGCTCGTCCGCCTTCACCGCCCGCCATTCCGCCTCCATCGCCTCCAGCGTCGCATCCCCGGGCGCCAGGCCGCGGGCCGCCAGCCGGTCCTCCACCGCCGCGAACCGCCGCGTGAACTTCCCGTTTGCCTGCTGCAGGCACGCCTCGGGGTCCAGCCCCAGCGTCCGGGCCAGGTTTGCGGCGACGAACAGCACGTCGCCGACCTCGTCGGCCAGGCGGGCCGGGTCGGCGCCCGGCAGCTCGGCGCGCACCTCGGCGATCTCTTCCTCGAGCTTCTCCAGCACCTGCGCCGCATCCGCCCAATCGAACCCGACCCGGCCGGCCCGCGCCGTGATCTTCAGCGCCCGCGTCAACGCCGGCAACCCGGCGGGAATGCCGTCCAGCGTCCGGTGCTGCTGCCGGGCCAGGCGTTCGGCGCGCTTCTGCGCCTCCCATCCGGACGGCGCCGGGGCGGCGGAGGGGAAGATGTGGGGGTGCCGGCGGATCATCTTGTCGGTGATGGCGCGCGCCACGTCCGCGAACGCGAACAGCCCGGCTTCCTCCGCCATGCGCGCGTGATAGACGACCTGGAACAGCAGGTCGCCCAGCTCGTCCGGCAGCGCCGCCATGTCGCGGCGGGCGATGGCGTCGGCGACCTCGTAGGCTTCCTCGATGGTGTAGGGGGCGATGCTGTCGAAGGTCTGCACCTGGTCCCAGGGGCAGCCATGGTGGGGATCGCGAATGGCGGCCATGAGCGCGAGTAGGCGGGCCGTCTCGGCCGGCGCGCCGCGGTCATCAGTCGCATAATGCATATTATGGAAAGTAGATGCCGTGTCCGTCATGCGTCCGGAACCTCCAGCACCAACCCGTCATGCCCCGGCTCGAACCCCGCCGGCAGCCGCCGCACCATCCAGGCCCAGTCCACGTCGTAGCCCATATGCGTCAGCACCACCCTGCGAGGCTTCAGCCGCTTGGCCCAGGCGATCACCTGATCGACGTTCGCGTGGGTCGTGTGCGCCTGCCGCTGGAAGCAATCCACGACCCAGGTGTCGATGCCCTCCAGCACCGCAAGCGCCGCATCGTCCAGCGCCACCACGTCCGTCGAGTAGCCGAAGCCGCCGACACGCAGCCCCAGCGTCGGGATGAACCCATGGCTCTGCTCGAACACCCGCACGTGCATGCCCGCCGCCTCCACCGTGTCGCCGAACTGCACGACATGCGGCACCAGCGCCGGGCGGAAGAAGTGCGGCGGCTGCCACGGCCGGAAGGCGTAGTCGAAGCGGCGGTGCAACTCCGACATCGTCGCCTCGGTCGCGAAGGCGTCGAGCGGCCGGCCCGCCACGCGGTTCAGGATGCGGATGTCGTCGATGCCCAGCACGTGGTCGGCATGGGCGTGCGTGAACATGATGGCGTCGATGGACGGCACGGCGCAGGCCAGCAACTGCGTGCGCATGTCCGGCGACGCGTCGATCAGCAGACGCTTGCCGCCTTGGGCGATGACGATGCTGGACCGGGTCCGCTGGTTGCGCGGTTCGGCCGGGTCGCAGGCGCCCCAGTCGCCGCGCCCGTCGGCGCCGCCGATCTGCGGCACCCCGGCCGATCCGCCGCAGCCCAGCATGGTCACGACCGGCATCAGGCCGCCTTCGTGAACAGGCGCCGGAAGTTGGCCGTCGTCAGCTCCGCCAACGCCTCCGGAGTCATCCCCCGCACCTCGGCGAGCACGCGTGCGGTCTGGCTGACGTATGACGGTTCGTTGCGTTTACCGCGATACGGGACGGGCGCGAGATACGGGGCGTCCGTCTCCACCAGCAACCGGTCCGCCGGCACGTCCCGGGCGATCTCCCGCAACTCCGTGCTCTTCGGGAAGGTCAGGATTCCCGAGAAGCTGACCAGCCCGCCCAGCCGGACCGCCGCCTCCGCCAGGCCGCGGGTCGAGCTGAAGCAATGCAGCAGGAACATGAAAGACCCGCCCGCATCCCATTCTTCCTGCAAGATACCCGCAATGTCTGCGTCCGCATCCCGCGCATGGATCACCAGCGGCAGCCCGGCCAGCCGCGCCGCACGGACATGCGCCCGGAACGACGCCTGCTGCATTGGCCGGGGCGCCTTGTCGTAGAAGTAGTCGAGCCCGCTCTCACCGATCCCGACGACCTTGCGGGACCGGGTCATGGCGGCCAGCACCTCCGGCTCCGGGGCCGGTCCCTCACCTGCGTTGTGCGGGTGCACACCGACGGTGCACCACACGTTCGGCAGGTCCGCGACCAGATCGACAAGCTGTCGGGACTGCCCCAGCCGCGTCCCGATCGACACCATCTCTCCCACCCCCGCCGCCGCCGCACGCTTCAGCAGCGCCGGGCGCTCCTCCGCGGGAAACATGTCCAGATGACAATGCGAATCGATCAGCATCAGATGTCTATGCAGCCTGGTCGATGTAACGTGGGAAGACGCCGGCGGGCGCCGGCAGAACAAGTCCACCGGCCAGCGGCGTGGCCAACGACGCGAAATCGCGCGCATCGGCCGCCACACCGAGCTGGTCGAGCATCCGCTCCATGCTGCCCGGCATCACCGGTTGCAGCACCGTCGCCACGGGCCGGATCACGTCCACCAGCACGCGCAACACGGCCGCCATGCGCGCCGGGTCCGTTTTCCGCAGCGCCCAGGGCGCCTGCCGGTCGATGTAGCTGTTGGCGGCGCGGATCACCTTCCACACCTCCTCGATCGCGTCGCCCAGCGCCAACCGGTCGATCAACGGCCGCAGCCGCTCCGGCAACGCCCGCGCCGCGTCCAGCAGCGTCGAATCGTCCTCGGTCGGCGCCGATGCGTCCGGCAACACGCCGCCCAGGTTCTTGTCGATCTGCGACAGGGTGCGCTGGGCCAGGTTGCCCAGGTCGTTCGCAAGCTCCCCGTTCATGCGCCGGACCAGCGCCTCGTCGCTGAAATCCCCGTCATTGCCGAACGGCACCTCCCGCAGCAGGAAATACCGCACGGGGTCCAGCCCGTATCGCGCCACCAGCTCGGCGGGGGGAATGACGTTGCCCAGCGACTTGCTCATCTTCTCGCCGCGCACCGTCCACCATCCCGTCGCGAACACGCTCCGCGGCGGCTCCAGCCCGGCCGCCATCAGGAAGGCCGGCCAATACACGGAGTGGAAGCGGATGATGTCCTTGCCGACCAGATGGACGTTGGCCGGCCAGTACCGCCACATCGCCGTTTCCGCCGGATAGCCCAGCGCCGTGATGTAGTTCGCCAGGGCGTCCAGCCACACATACATGACGTGCGCCGGGTCGCCCGGGACCGGGATGCCCCAGGTGAAGCTGGTGCGGCTGACCGACAGGTCGGTCAATCCGCCGCGCACGAAGCTCATGACCTCCCGCCGGCGCCCATCCGGCATGATCGCGTCGGGCACGCTTTCGTAGTAGGCCAGCAGCCGGTCCTGCCAGGCCGACAGCCGGAAGAAGTACGACGGCTCCTTCACCCACTCCACCGGCGCCCCGGTGCTGGCCACGCGGGCGCCCCCGGGCAGCACGGTCGTCTCGTCCTCGCCATAGAACGCCTCGTCCCGGACCGCGTACCAGCCTTCGTAATGGCCCAGGTAGATCTCCCCCCGCTCCTGCAGCCGCGTCCACAGCGCCTGGCACGCCACGCGGTGCCGTTCCTCCGTCGTGCGGAAGAAGATGTCGTTCGACAGCCCCATCAGCGCGCCCATCGCCTGGAACTCGGCAGACACGCGATCGACGAACGCCTGCGGCTCCAGCCCCGCGTCCGCCGCCGCCTTCTCGACCTTCTGCCCGTGCTCGTCCGTGCCCGTCAGGAACAGCACGTCGAACCCGTCCAGCCGCTTCCACCGCGCCACGACGTCGGCCGCGACCGACGTGTTCGCGTGCCCGATATGCGGCGACCCGTTCACGTAGAAAATGGGCGTTGTGATGTAGAACGTTGGTTTCATGCCTTCGTCAGAAGCTCCAGCCCGGCGATGACTGCGGTGCGCTTGTCCAGGTTGAACCGGTCCGTCTCATCGTGCAGGCGCCCCAGCGCGTGCCACACTTCGCCCCACTCCGCCAGGGGGCGGCGCACGCCGAACGGCGCCGCCCCGCCCCGCGCCGCACCCCGCACCCCGTCCGAAACCCCCGCCTGCAGCAGCGTCATGAACGTGCCGAACCCCGTCTCCCCCCGCGTCACCTGGTCCGCAACCGCATGCATCCGCGTGATCCCCACCGCCGGCGCGGCCAGCACCTCCTGCACCAGCGCGGCCAGGGCCAGCCCCCCCTCCTCCGCCAGCGCCACGGCCTGCCCCGGCGCGCCGTTCGACGCCGCCGCCAATCCCGCCCGCGCCGCATCGTCCAGCCCCGGCAACAAGTGGCGCAACGCCGCGTCCATCTCGCTGTCCGCAAGCCCGTCCAGCCGCAACCGACGGCACCGGCTGCGGATGGTCGGCAGCAACCGCCCCGGCGCATCGGCCGTCAGCAGCAGGATGGCCCGCTTCGGCGGCTCCTCAAGAACTTTCAGCAAGGCGTTGGCAGCGTTGCGATTCATATCCTCGGCGCCATCCACCACCACGACGCGCCACCCCCCCTCGGCCGGCGTCAGGTGCAGGAACCCGGCCACCTCCCTCACCTGCGCGACCCCGATCTCCTGCCGCAGCTTCTTCCGCTTCTCGTCCATCTCCCGCTCAATCACGAGCACGTCCGCGTGGCTGCCCTTGGCCAGCCGGCGGAACACGGGGTTGGCCGGGTCGTTCGGGTCCCGCCCCGGCGACAGCAGCCGCCGCGCCAAGCGGTATGCCAGCGTCGCCTTCCCCACCCCCGATGGCCCCGTCAGCAACCAGGCGTGGTGGATCCGGTTCGCCGCAACCGCCCCGGCGAACGTCGCCTCGGCGTCCGCGTGCCCGAACAGCACCGGGTTCTCGCGCGGCGGCAGCGTCACGGCACTACTTGCATGATCGCGGCGTGAACGTCCTCGACGGTTCCGTCAGCATCTAATACCCGGCACCGTCCCGGTTCAGCCGCGGCGATTTCGGCAAAGCCCTGGGCAACCCGCATATGAAAGGCGGCGTGCATCGACTCGTAGCGATCCAACGATTGGTGGCGGGCTCTGATCCTCTCGGTTGCTCGTAATGGACTGGCTTTGAGAACGATCGTGAGGTCTGGCATGCGCGGCAGCAGTCGCGTCAGGCCGACGATCAGCGCAAGGTCGCCACCTTGCCCATAGCCCTGATATGCCAACGTGCTGTCAGCGAATCGATCGCAGACTACGATCATGCCGGCATCAAGGGCGGGAAGGATCGTCCGAGCGAGGTGTTCAGCCCTGGCGGCAAAATGGAGGTGTGCCTCAGCCGAAGCATACCATTGATATCGCCCCTCCAGCAGCATCGCCCGCAGCGCCTCCGCGCCCGGCGCGCCGCCCGGCTCCCGCGTCAGCAGCACGGCCCGGCCCCGCTCCGCCAGCGCCGCCGCCAGCAGCCGCGCCTGGGTGCTCTTGCCGGCTCCCTCCCCGCCCTCCAGCGTGATGAACAGGCCGTCAGCTTCCGGTGACGAAGCGCGACATCACGGCGATGGCCCGCCGCGGCAGCCCCAGCCGCCCGACATCCGCCCCGGCCAGCAGCGGCATCTCGACGGAGGGCACCCCCTGCCCCGACACCGTCAGCTTCCCCAGAACGTCGCCACGCGCGATCGGCGCCGGCACCGGGCTCGGGTATTCCACCGCCACCTTCGCGCTGCGGCGCCACTGCCGGGGCATCGTCAGCATCACGTCCCGCCCCCCCACCAGCGGCACGCTCGGTGCGCTGCCCAGCCACACCTTGGCGCTCTCGACCGTGTCGCCCGCCGTGAACAGCGTCACGTTCTCGAACTCGCGGAAGCTCCATTCCATCAGCCGCTCGCTCTCTTCCGCGCGCTGATGCATCGACGTCAGGCCGTTCACGACGACGATCACCCGCCGTCCGCTCCGCTGCGTGCTCGCCACCAGGCCATAACCGCCCTCGTCCGTGTGCCCGGTCTTCAGTCCGTCGGCCAATCCCTTCTGCACCAGCGGATTGCGGTTCTCCTGCGAGATGTTGTTGTACTTGAACGATTTCTCGCTGTCATACTTGTAGTATTCCGGAAAATCGGTGATCAGCCGCCGCGCCAGGATCGCGATGTCGCGGCACGACATCCGCTGCCCCGGGTCCGGCCACCCCGTCGTGTTGCGGAACGTCGCCGTTTGCAGCCCCAGCTCCTTCGCCTTCGCGTTCATCAGCTCGGCGAAGCCTTCCTCGGACCCCGCCACCGCCTCCGCCAGCACGATGCAGGCGTCGTTGCCGCTCTGTACGATCATGCCGCGGATCAGGTCCTCGACCTTCACCGACCCGTTCAGCGGCACGAACATCTTCGACCCCTGCATGCGCCAGGCCCGCTCGCTGACCGGCAGTTCCTGGTTCAACTGCAGCCGGCCTGACTTCAGCATCCCGTAGACGATGTAGGCGGTCATCAGCTTCGTCATGGACGACGGCGGCATCGGCACGTCGCCCTCCTTGTCCAGCAGGGTGGCGCCGGTGTTGTAGTCCATGATCAACGCCCACTTGGCCGCGGTGTCGATGGGGCCGAGCGGCGTCTGCGCCGGGTTGCCGGTGGGGGGCGGGGCGGGCGCCACGCGGCGTCCGGCCGGGCGCCGCGGCGCTTGGGCGTGCGCAGCCGTGCTCGCGGTCAACGCGGCGGCGGCGAGCAGAAGGCGGCGGGTGGGCATGGCGGGGACTCCGCGGGCGGTGGGCGGGAACGTCGTGTGGGAATAGGATGGCGGGGCGGGTGCGGTCCAGCGCAGTGTTTGCCGCGGGCATCGCAGGGGGGCGGGCAATGGTGGGTTCGATGCGGACGGCGATACTGGGCGCGCTGCTGGCCCTGCCGGGCATGGCGGCCGCGCAGTCCTTCCCGGGCGCGCCCGCCCCGCCCGTCGCGGACCCGTTTTCCGGCCGGCTCGGCCTCGTGCCGCCAGCCCGTGGCCCCGGCGCCAGCGGCCCCGGCGCGCCCGCAAGCCCACTGCCCGGCACCCCGCCCCTGCCCAGGGCCGGCGCCGCGACGCCCGAGAGCGGAGTGGACCCCCTGACCGGCCGAACCGACCCGAACCTGGCCCGGCGACCCGGCGAGTACACCCCGGCCTACGACCCCGCGACCGGCCAGGCCGTCCTGCCCCGCGTGCCCCGCGGGTCCGCGGCGCCCACCGATCCCTTCTCGCCCGTGCCCGGGCCGTCCTTCCCCGGTGCAGGGCCCGCTTCGGGGTCCGCCGCCATAGCCCCGCCGCCACGGCCCGCATACGGCGCGCCGGCCGCGCCGCTGCCGAATCCGGCCCAAGGCGGATATCCGCCGAGCGGCTCCTACGGATCGCCGGGAACCGCTCCCGTCCCCGGCGCGTCCTCGTTCGACAGGTTCGGCGGCGGCAATGATCGCTACAACTATGGCCGCCCGACCCGCTGAACCCCCGCTACTCCACGACGATGCGCGCATCGGGCGCCGTCCGCAGCGCCTGCGCCAGCGCCACGTCCGCCTCCGCGATGCTCGCATAGGGCCCCGCCACCATGTCGAACCGGCTGCTCCGCCCCTCCCGCGTCGACTCCGTCCGTGCGCCGATCCCACCCAGGCTGGCCGACAGCCGCGCCGCGTACCCCGCCTGCCCGAACGACCCGGCGCGGATCATCAACCGCCCCGGCGCGACCGCCACGCGCATCGCCGCCTCCGGCAGACGGTCCGGCACAACCTCCGCCGTCACGGAAGCACCCTCCGCCGCCCGGGTGCCCGCCACGATCCGCCCCCGTGTCGATTGCCCAACCCCCGGCGGCGGCGCCAGGGCCTCCGCCGTCACCGCCCCGCGTGGCGCCGCCGCGACGACCAGCCGTGGCCCGCCCTGCAACTGCTCCCGCACCGCCAGGCTCATCCCCTCGTCGACCTGCACCCGAACCCGCGCCGCGCCCTGCACGCCCAGCACCTCCGCGGCACGGCGGGACAAGGCGATCACCCGCCCCGGCTGCGGCGGCCCGCGGTCGTTCACCCGCACCAGCGCCTGCAACCCGGTATCGAGGTTCGTGACCCGCACGATCGCCGGAAGCTGCAGCGTCTGGTGCGCCGCCACCATCGCGCCGGGATCGACCGCCTCCCCGTTTGCCGTCAGCCCCGTCCGCGCGGGCAACACGGCAGCGATCCCCGTCGCGTCATACTGGAACGCCTCCCGCGGATAGAACCATGTGCCGTCCACCTGGTAGCCCGCGCCCACCACGTACCGCGCCACCGGCACCACGACCGGCCGCCGCGTGCAGCCGAACGCGAGCAGCGCCGCCAGAACCAGGACCGCAGGGCGGATCACGCCGACGCGTCGGCCAGCAGCCCGACCGTCAGGGCATAGAAGTCCGAGGGATTATAGCGGCGTATGGCATTGAAGTTCGCGTAGACCATGAACGCATCTCCCCCCAATCCACCCGGCAGCAGCACGCCCCCCATCACGTCGGCGCGGCTGAACGGCCGCCCGTCGTCCCGCGTCACCCCCTGCCGCGTCCACTCGCCCAGGGGCCGCTTGTTGTCCCGCCCCGCCCCGGCCGCGTTGAACCCGGCCGGAACCCGGATGGGCTGCCCCCACGGCTCGCCCGCCCGCCAGCCGGACTTCGCAAGGTAGTTGGCGATCGACCCGAACACGTCGGGCTTGCTCTCCCAGATGTCCCGCCGCCCGTCCCCATCGAAATCGACGGCGTAGGACAGGAACGAGCTGGGCATGAACTGCGGTTGCCCCATCGCGCCCGCCCAGCTTCCAAGCGCCTTCGCAGGCGTCACGTCCCCGGCCTCGAGGATGCGCAGCACGTTCATCAGCTCCTTGCGGAAATAGGCCCCCCGCCGCCCCTCCCACGCGAGTGTCGAGAGCGCCTCCACCAGCCGGTAATTGCCGCGGATGGCGCCAAACCCCGTCTCCGCCCCCCAGATGCCGACGATGATGTGCTGATCGACGCCATACCGCGCCTCCACCCGCGCCAGCAGCGACTGCTCCCGCTGGAACGCATCGCGCGCGGCGGAGAGGCGGGTGGCAGGGATGATCCGCGCCCGGAACTCCGGCCACGTCATGGTCGATTCGGGCTGCCGCCGGTCCAGCTCGATCACCCGCTGGTTGGGGCCCACGCCCGCGAAGGCCGCCGTCAGCGTGGGCTCGCTGATCCCGGCCCGCCGCGCCTCCGCCTTCACCCCGGCCACGAAGGCGGAGAACGAATCCTGCGCCGCGGCCGGGACGGCGGCGAGGCTGGCGGCGCCCAACAGGGCGGAACGGCGATGCATCATGCGGCCGGTGTGCCACACCCGCCGTGGCCGCCGCAACGGCGTGCGTTCAGCCCAGCTTCGCCTTGATCGCCTCGTTGACCAGGGCCGGGTTGCCCTTCCCGGCCATGGCCTTCATGACCTGGCCGACGAAGAAGCCGAACAGCTTGTCCTTCCCGGCCCGATACTCGGCGAGCTTGTCCGGGTTGGCCGCAAGCACCGCGTCGACGGCGGCGTCGATGGCGCCCGTGTCCGTCACCTGGCGCAGGCCGCGCGCCTCGATGATGGCCGAAGGCGTCTCGCCGCTGTCGACCATGGCCTCGAACACTTCCTTCGCGATACGGCCGTTGATCGTCTTGTCGGCGATCAGGTCGATCAACTGGCCCAGCGATGCGGCGCTAACCGGGCTGTCGGCGATCGTGCGGCCGGTGCGGTTCAGCGCGGCGAAGAAGTCGCCCATCATCCAGTTCGCCGCCTGCTTCGCGTCCCGCCCGGCCGCCACCGTCTCGTAGAACGCCGCCGTCTCCTGATCGGCGACCAGCACGGCGGCGTCGTAGGGCGACAACCCGTGCTCGGCCACGAAGCGCGCGCGTTTCGCGTCCGGCAGTTCCGGCAGGGCGGCCTTCAACTGCGCGACCCAGTCCTCGTCCAGCACCAGAGGCAGCAGGTCGGGGTCGGGGAAGTAGCGGTAGTCGTGCGCGTCCTCCTTGCTGCGGAGGCTGCGGGTCTCGCCGCGCGCCGGGTCGAACAGCCGGGTTTCCTGGGTGACGGCGTCGCCACGTTCCCACACCGCCACCTGGCGGGCGGCTTCCGCCTCGATCGCCTGCATCACGAAGCGGACGGAGTTCACGTTCTTCACCTCGCAGCGGGTGCGGAACGGCTCGCCGTGCTTGCGGACGCTGACGTTCACGTCGGCGCGCATCGACCCCTCCTCCATGTTGCCGTCGCAGGTGCCGAGGTAGCGCAGGATCGTCCGCAGCTTGCGCAGATACGCGCCCGCCTCCTCAGGGGAGCGGATGTCCGGCTCGCTCACGATCTCCATCAACGCGACACCGCTGCGGTTGAGGTCGATGAAGCTGCGCTTGGGGTCCTGGTCGTGCAGGGACTTGCCGGCGTCCTGTTCCAGATGCAGGCGGGTTACGCCGATGCGGCGGGTGGACCCGTCCGCCAGCTCGATCTCGACCGCCCCGGCGCCCACGACGGGGTGGGCGAACTGGCTGATCTGGTAGCCCTGCGGCAGGTCCGCGTAGAAGTAGTTCTTGCGGTCGAACCGGCTGACGAGGTTGATCTGCGCATCGAGGCCCAGCCCCGTCCGCACCGCCTGCGCCACGCATTCGCGGTTGATGACGGGCAGCATGCCGGGGAAGGCCGCATCGACGAAGCTGACCTGGCTGTTGGGCGGCGCGCCATATTCGGCCGATGCGCCGCTGAACAGCTTGGCCTGGCTCACGACCTGGGCATGGACCTCGAGGCCCACGACGATCTCCCACGTGCCCGTCGTGCCTTCCAGCGTGTAGCTCATGCGGATTCTCCCGCCCAGATCGTGGGCCGCGCCGTGAACCCGGCCGCCCGCTCGATCGCAGCACCCACGGCGAACACCGTCTCCTCGTCGAAGGGCCGGCCCAGCACCTGCAGGCCCAGCGGCAGCCCCTGCCCGTCCAGTCCGGCCGGGACGCTCATGCCGGGAATGCCCGCCATGCTGGCCGGGACGGTCCAGACGTCGTTCAGATACATCGTCACGGGATCGTCCATCTTCTCGCCCAGCGCGAATGCGCCGCTCGGGGCCGTGGGCGTCAGCAACGCGTCGACGCCGCGGAACACCTCGGTGAAATCGCGCAGGATCAACGCCCTCACCTTCTGCGCGCGCAGGTAATACGCGTCGTAGTAGCCGGCGCTGAGCACGTAGGTGCCGATCATGATGCGGCGCTGCACCTCGGCGCCGAAGCCCGCCGCCCGCGTGCGCTCATACAGCTCGATCAGGTCCGCGCCATCGACGCGGGCGCCGTAGCGGACGCCGTCGTAGCGCGCGAGGTTGGACGACGCCTCCGCCGGCGCCACGATATAGTAGGTGGCGAGGCCATACTTGGTGTGCGGCAACGAGACATCGACGGTTTCCGCCCCAGCGTCGCGCAACCAGGCGAGGCCCTGCTCCCACATGGCCGCGATCTCGGGCGCCATGCCGTCGCTGCGGTATTCCCGGGGGATGCCGATGCGCAGGCCCTTCACCCCCCGGCGGCAGGCGGCCGCGAAGTCGGGCACGGGCTGCTGCGCGCTCGTGCTGTCCTTCGGGTCGAACCCGGCCATGCTGCCCAGCAGGATCGCGCAATCCTCCACGGTGCGGGCCATGGGGCCGGCCTGGTCGAGGCTGCTGGCAAAGGCGACGATGCCCCAGCGGGAGCAACGGCCATAGGTGGGCTTCACGCCCGCAATCCCGCTGAACGCCGCGGGCTGGCGGATCGACCCGCCCGTGTCCGTCGCCGTCGCACCCAGGCACAGCCCGGCCGCAACCGCCGCCGCCGACCCGCCGGAGGAGCCGCCGGGAACCAGCGGGCGGTTGTCGCCGCGCCGCGTCCACGGGCTGGTGACGGGGCCATAGGCGCTCGTGATGTTGGACGACCCCATCGCGAACTCGTCGAGGTTCGTCTTGCCCAGGAACACCGCGCCGTCGCGGCGGAGGTTGGCGGTGACGGTGCTATCGTAGGGGGGGATGAACGGCTCCAGGATGCGGCTGCCGGCCGTGGTGCGCGTGCCCTCGGTGCAGAACAGGTCCTTGTTGGCGATCGGCAGGCCGGTCAGTGGCCCGGCGTCGCCGCTGGCCAGCGCCACGTCCGCGGCGGCGGCGTGGGCGAGCGCCACCTCGGGCGTCGGCGTGATGAAGGCGTTCAGCGCCGGGTTGTGCGCCTCAATGGCGTCGATGTGCGCCCGCGTCAGCTCGGTGGCCGAGAAGGCGCGGCGGCGCAGCCCGTCCCGCGCGGCGGCGAGCGAGAGGCCGATCATTCCACCACCTTCGGCACGGCGTAGTATGGCCCGGCACGGTCGGGCGCGTTGGCCAGCACCGCTTCGGTGATGCCGCCATCCGTCACGACGTCGTCCCGCATCCGCATCGCCATCACGGCGGCGCCCGTCAACGGCTCGACGCCCTCGACGTCCACCTCGTTCAACTGCTCGATCCACCCCAGGATGCTGTTCAGCTCCGTCTGCAGGCGCGGGATGTCGGCGTCCTCGACATGCAGGCGGGACAGCTTGGCGATGCGGCGGATGGTCGCGGGGTCGAGCGACATGGGCGGAACCTTGCGTGGATGGGATGCGGGGTGTGATACCGGCCCCCATGCCCTTGATCAACATGGCGGAGCTTCGGGCGGGCCTCCTGCGCGACATGCGGCTGATCGGGCTGGACCCCGGCACGAAGACGGTGGGCGTCGCGCTGACCGACGTCGGGCTGATGCTGGCGTCGCCCTACGGCTCGATCCCGCGCGGCAAGCTGCGAGCGGTGGCCGCGCAGGTGACGGCGCTGGCGGGCAAGGAGGGCGCGGGCGGCCTGGTGGTGGGATTGCCGCTGTCGATGGACGGCACCGCCGGCCCGGCCGCGCAGGCGGCGAAGGACTGGACGCTGGCCCTGTCCGACGCGACGGGACTGCCCGCGGCGCTGTGGGACGAGCGGCTGTCGAGCGCCGCCGTTAACCGCATGCTGATCCAGGAGATGGACATGACCAGGCGCAAGCGGGCGCTGGTCGTCGATGGCATGGCGGCGGCATACACGCTGCAATCGGCGCTGGACGCGTCCAGGCCGCCGACAAGTCCTGTCGATTCCTGAATGGCGCGCGGGCGGCGTTCCGTGTGGGGTGGCGCGCATGCGGCTGCCCCGATCCCTGCTTCTGGTCTTCGTTGCCACCGTGGTCCCGGCGGCCCATGGGCAGACCCTGCCCAGCGTCATCCGGCCCAGCCGCGACTGGCGCCATGACGAGGCGGTGTCCCGCCGCGCGCGATACGGCGTCTTCCATTTCGACGCCACCGTGAACGGAACGGCGCTCCCGATGCTGTTCGATACCGGCGCAAGCCGAGTCGTGCTCCGGGCCGAGGATGCGGCCCGCGCCGGCATAGACGTCGCGGCGCTCGACTTCTCGCTGACGATGAGCACCGCGAACGGCAAGGCGAAGTTCGCGCCCGTCACGGTGCGGACGCTGACGGTGGGCGAGATCACCCGAAGCAACGTCCCCGCAGCGGTGGCCGAGGCGGGGAAGCTGTCCAGCAACCTGCTGGGCCAGTCATTCCTGGCGCGGCTGAGCGGCTACCGGATGGACGGCGACAGGCTGGTGCTGCTGGGTGGGCAGTAGGCCAGCAGTTCGGTGCAGGCCTCGAGCACGGTATCGACGTCCAGCCGGTCCATCGCGGGGCCGCTCGCCATCGCCCAGCGCGCGCGCAACCCGGCCGGAGCCATCTCCTCCGCGCGGTCGATGGTCGAGCCGCACAGGCCGATCGTGGGCGTGCCGGTCGCGGCGGCCAGGTGCATGAGGCCGGAATCGTTGCCGACGTAAAGAACGCAGCGGCGGATGACCGCGGCGGTTTCGGCCAGGGTCAGCGCGCCGCAGAGGTCGATCGCGTCCGGGATCGCGGCCAGCACGGGGGCGGCCATCGCGCGTTCCCGCGGTCCCGGGCCGCCCAGGATGGCGATCGCGGCGCCGGGCGGCAGGGTGGCGCGCAGGCGGGCGGCCAGGGCGGCGAAGCGGTCGGCGGGCCACAGCTTGCCGTCCCAGTTGGCGGTGGGGCCGAAGCCCACGCACAGGGTGGCGTGCGCCAGGACCGTCCCGGCCCGGGCCTCGTCCGCCGCCGCGGTCCAGACGACCGGCAGCGGCGCCGGCCGGACACCCAGCACGGCCGCGTACTGCTCGAACTTGCGGCCGGGTCCCGGGCGATAGGCGGCCCTGCGGCGCGTCCATACCAGGTAGCCCAGGGCGGACCCCTTCAGGTCCAGCACCAGGTCCCACCGCTGCCGCACGACCTGCCACCACAGCTTCAGCCAGTGCACGTCCGATTTGTGCTTCTCGACCAGGATCACCCGCTCCAGCCCCGGCGTCCGCTGGAACACGCCCGCCGCGGCGGGGCCGCAGGCCACGGTGATGCGCGCGCCCGGATGCGTGCGGATGACGTGATCCAGCACGCCGCAGGTGATGACGGCGTCCCCGATGCGGTTGGACGAGACGAACAGGACGCGGGGACCGTCCATCCGGAGCGTCAGATCACTGTCCTGATCCCGTCCGCCACCCGGTCCAGCGTGCGCTCCGTCAGTGCCGCCATGCAGATGCGGCCGTCGCTGACGCCGTAGATGCCGAACTCGTCGCGCAACCGGTCCATCTGCGGCGCCGACAGGCCGGAGTAGGAGAACAGCCCGGCCTGCCGCACCAGCCGCCCGAAATCACGGCTGTTGTTGCCCTCCAGCCGGCGCACCAGCCCCTCCCGCATGCGGCGGATGCGCAGGCGCATGGATTCCAGCTCGGCTTCCCATTGGGCGCGCAGCGCCGGGTCGGTCAGGATGCGGGCGACGAGCATGGCGCCGTGGGACGGGGGCGTGGAGTAGTTGACGCGGATGGCGACCTTCACCTTCTCCGACACCAGCTTCGCCTCCGCGGCGCTGGCGGCGACGACCGACAGGGCGCCGATCCGCTCGCCATACAGGGCGAAGGACTTGGAATACGACGTCGCGACGAACAGCGGCACGCCCTGCTGCGCCAGCAGCCGGGCGGGCATGCAGTCGGCCTCGAGCCCCTCGGCAAAGCCGGCATAGGCCATGTCGAGGAACGGGACGAGCTGGCGTTCGCGGACCAGGGCGGCGAGTTCGTCCCAGTTCTCCGGCGTGATGTCGGCCCCGGTGGGATTGTGGCAGCAGGCGTGCAGCAACAGGACGGTGCCGGGGGTCATGGCGGCGACGGCGTCGCGCATGCCGGGCCAGTCGACGCCCCCGGTCGCCGGGTCGAAATAGGGGTATTCGACGGTGCGCAGGCCGGCGCCCTGGAAGATGCTGGGATGGTTGCCCCAGGTCGGTCGGCTGAGCGCCACGGCCACGCCGGGGGCGAGGCGCGCGATGACGTCGGCGCCCAGCTTCAGCGCGCCGGTGCCGCCCAGGCTCTGCACCGTCGTGATGCGGTCGCCCATGCTGGCCAGCAGGGCGTCGCCGAAGACGAGGCGCTTCGTCGCCTCGCGCAGCGCGGGCAGGCCGTCGGGCATCAGATAGCCCCAGGTGGCGATGGTGGGGGCGACCAGGCTTTCGGCCGTGCGGACGACGTCGAGCACGGGGATCCGGCCCTCCTCGTCGTAGTACATGCCGACGCCGAGGTTGATCTTGTCCGGCCTGGCATCGGCGGCGAAGGCCTGGAACGAGGCCATGATCGGGTCCAGCGACTCGGGCCGGAGGCCGTCGAACAGGGTCATGTCTGCTCCTTCAGCGGCCTGCGAAGCAGACCAGGTTGCCGTCGGGGTCACGGACGATGAAGCTCCGCATCCCCCAGGTTTCGTCCCGCGGCGGCTGGTGCACCACGGCGCCCGCACCCTGCATCGTGCGGAACAACTCGTCCACGCCCTCGGTCTCGATGAACGCGCTCAGCAGGTCCTCGTCCACGGAATGGTCCAGCGCCGGCCGGTCCACGTGACGCAGCGCCAGCACGGCGGCCCCCCGGCTGACGTGCGCGAAGGTGGCCGGCCGGCCCCACGTGAACAATGTGCGGAAGCCGAGCGGGCCGGTGTAGTAGGCGATCGCCCGGCCGAAGTCGGTGACGAACAGGTGGGGAATGGCGGGGGATAGCTGCATGTGACATCGCTTTCGGGGTTTACGCCGGCGGCACCGGGTCGCATGCGGCGGCGGCGGAGCGGCCCAGGACCAGCATGCGCCGGGCCGCGACCCCTGCCCCGGCCGCCTCGCCCGCGAACCGGGCCAGCAGCGGGCTGGACAGCAGGCCGTGCGCGAGCGTGTTGCCGGCCAGTTCCGCCGCACCCACCATCGACGCCGACAGCGCCGTGCGCCGCAGCAGCGACAGCGTGCCCAGCAGGCCGGGGCGGACGCCGTACAGCGCCGCGATCTGCCGCACCAGCCGCACGCCGCGCCAGGCCACGAGCAGGATATCGAGCGAGGGCGACGGCATGGCGGCGATGCCGGCCACCGTTTGGATCGCCGCCGTGCGGGACAGCGCGTCGGCGGCGTCCCGCAGCGTCCGCCCCGGCCCGGCCCGCAGCAGCGCAAGCGCCGCGTCCGGGTCGTTCACGGTCCGCAGCGCCGGCGCCAGCGTCGGCTGCGTGCGCCCGGCCCAGTCGCGCGCGGCCGCCATGATGCGCTCGGCCTCGCCCGACGCCAGGTCCGCCCGCAACCGGTCGACGCGGCCCAGCGCGAACAGCGCCCGCAGCTCCCGCCAGACGCCCGCGCCCATCAGCCCGAACCCGCCGGCAGCGACGGCGGCCGTCACCCAGCCGAGCCAGGCGGCGCGGGCGAACTGATCGGCCACGAAGTTCGCGGCCCCCAGCCCGGCGAACCCCGTTGCCAGCACGACGGCGCCGGACAGCACCAGCGCGGGCGTGCCCCACCGGGGCGCCGGGTCGACGACGAGGACGGGCGCCTCGGCCTCCAGCCGCGGCGTCTCGACCGTTTCGTACTCGATGCGCGGCCCGATCACAGCACGTCATCCAGCAGCGCCAGCAGCACGGAATCGAGCGCCAGGTTCGGCACGCCCGCCCGGCCGCCCTCCGCAGGGCGAAGCGGCTGGAAGTTCGGCAGCGCGTAGAACGGTTGGGACCAGAAGGCGTCGTCGGGCGGCGACGAGGGCACCTCCCCCGGGTAGGACTTGATCGCCACCCGCTCCCCCACCTGGTGGCCGCGCACGGCGGAGACGGGGCGCTTGTCCAGCAGCATGACGTCGTCCGTGGTGCACAGGACGGAGGCCATGGCGAAATAGGCCGCCCGCACCGGGGCCGCGGGGCCGGCGACGCGGCGCAGCAGGGCAGCCAGGTTGTCGCGCTGCTGCTTGCCCACGTGGTCCGCCTTCGTCGCCGCGAACACGACGCGCGTCACGATCCTCGGCGGCGACTGCAACCGGCTCAGCGCCATCGCCGTCTCCATCACGCTCCGCCCCCATCGCAGCGCGCCCGCGGCCTCGGCCAGGGCGGCCTGCGCGTCATGGAAGGCCTCGGCGCCGCGATGCAGCGCGCTGAGCAGGTCGACGAGCACGACCAGGCGGTCGAGCTTGCCGAACAAGGGGTCGGACAGGTCGCGCCGGACCTGCTTCACATACTCGCCATACCGGTCCTCCAGCAGGGTTTGCAGGCCGCCGGAACCGCGATGCGGGAAGAACGGGAACCAGCCCGGCGCCGGGCCGGGCGGCGGCATCAGGAAACGGCCGGGCTGCAGCAGCGCGAGCCCGCCCTCGCTTAGCCGGGTCAGCGCCATGCGATACAGGCGGTGCCCGGTGTCGGCGAGCGCCTCGTCGCGGTCGGCCCGGTGCGGCAGGGCGGACTGGAAGGCCAGGAACTCCGCGGCCTCGGCCCGCCCCTGCAGCCGCAGGAGCGTCTGCTCCGACCACGCCTGGAACGTGGTGCGGAGCAACGGCAGGTCCAGCAGCCATTCGCCGGGGTAGTCCAGCAGCTCCAGCCGGATGCGCTGGGGCGGCAGAGCGGTGCCGAACCCCTGGCGCGGGACCACGAGGTCGAGCGCCAGGAGGCTCGCGGCGTTCGTGCTGTCGGGCCAGGCCGGAGGGTCGGCCGCGAGGGAAGCCAGGTGCCTCGCATGGTCGAAGCGCGGCACGGGGGAGGCCCCGGCCGGCGCGACGGCGATGCGGATGCCGGTGGGCAGCCGCTTGGACAGCGCGGGGAGCACGGGGCGTCCCGCGCCCAGTGCAAGCAGGTTCGTGGCGACCGAGGTGAGGAACATCGTCTTCCCGGCCTTCGCGAGGCCCGTCACCCCGACGCGTATGGTGCGCCGGGGCAGGAGGCGAAGGGCGGCGGGAGGGATCAGGCCCTTTGCACCAGCTCGATCTTGTAGCCGTCGGGGTCTTCGACGAAGGCGATGACGGTGGTGCCGAACTTCACCGGTCCGGCGTCCCGCGTGATCTTCGCGCCGCCGGCCTTCAGGTCCGCGCACGCCTTGTAGACGTCGGGCAGGCCGACCGCGAGGTGGCCGAACCCGGTGCCCATGTCATAGGGCGTCGTCTGGTCCCAGTTGTAGGTCAGCTCGATCACGGACTGGCTGCTCTCGTCGCCGTAGCCGACGAAGGCGAGGGTGTACTTGCCGTCCGGCACCTCCCGCCGCCGCAGCTCCTTCATGCCCAGCAGCTTGGTGTAGAAGGCGACGCTGGCATCGAGGTCCTTCACGCGCAGCATCGTGTGCAGCATCCGGGCTTCGCTCATGGTGTGGTGCTCGCTGTGGTTGAGGCCGTCATATCGGGGTCGATGCCGATCAGGAAAAGCCCCGACGCGTCGGCGGCGGCGATGCAGCCGGCACGATCGGTCAAAAGCGTGCCGCCGGCCTCGAACGCGACCCCCCGCAGTCCGGCGGCGGCGGCCGCGTGGAGGGTTGCGGGGCCGATGGTCGGCAGGTCGGCGCGGCGGTCCTGGCCGGGCTTGACCAGCTTCAGCAGGATGCCGCCGGGACCGGGCTGAGCGAGCGGGCCGGCGCGGGACAGCATCGCGTCCGTGCCCTCGATCGCCTCGACCGCCAGCACGACGCCCTGCTGCACGACGCAGCCCTGGCCCACGTCGACCCGGCCCAGCGCGCGCACGACGTCGGCCGCCCGGGCGATGTCCGCCATCGCCTGCGCATCGGGCGCCACGCGGCCCATCACGCCGCGGGGGCCCACCGCCTCGGTCAGCACCTCGTGCGCGCCCAGCACGCGGAATCCCTCCTCGCCCAGCACGCGGACGACGGCCGCGAGCAGGCCGTCATCGCCGCTGAAGGCCGCGCGGCCGATGCGGGCGAGGATCCGGGTCGCCTCCCCGTCCGGCCGCAAATCGAACAGGGAGGGGCGGCGGACGGGGCCGATCAGCACCAGATCCTGGCAGCCATGGCGGCGCAGCAGGGCCAGGATCTCGCCCGCGGCGCCCATCCGGACGACCTCGTGCGGGTAGGGTGCGACAACCGCGGGCTCCGCGAATCCGCGAAGGGCCACGATGAACACGCGCCGCCCGGCCGCGATGGCCGCCGCCGCGACCCGGCCCGGGAATGGCCCGCCGCCCGCAAGGATCCCCAGCACCGGCATTTCCGCTTGCATGACCGCGTGCGACCTCGTTACCGTTCAGTCACGCTTTCGTGAAAGCCATAGGAGGCAGCCCCGATGCACGACGACGAGACGCCTAGCACGCCGGCCGCCCTGCTGCACGGAATGCGCCTTCTGGCGGACGAGGCGTCGTTCATGCAGCTTACGCGGACCCTGGCGGTGCTGCAGCAGGCGATGGAGACGTGCCGGACGGAGGCGACCAGCCGGGGACGGGCGTCGAGTTCGGCGCTGCATTAGGGGCGGGACGCCACGGCCCGGAGACAGTGTGACTTAGACGTTTTAGTTCGCCTCACCCTCGTCTGTCGGCAATCCGGTGCGGATCAGGCCACGCTTGCTGGGCGCATCGATGAACGACAGCACCTCCGCCACCAGCGGCTCGTCGCCATGGGCCGCGCGGACATTGGCCAGGCGGTCGGCAAAGACGCCGCTGCCGGAAAACAGCTCCCGCACCGCGGACCGCAGCGCATGCAGCGCGGCGCGGTCGGCGCCCCGTCGGCGCAACCCGATGACGTTCAGGCCGGCCAGCCGCGCGCGGTTGCCGATGACGCTCCCGAACGGAATGACATCCGCCTCGACGCCCGAGACGCCGCCCACCATGGCGCCGCGCCCGATGCGGACGAACTGGTGCAGCGCGGCAGCACCCCCGATGACCGCCCCGCCGCCGATGCTGACATGCCCGCCCATGACGACGTTGTTCGCGATTACGACGCCGTCGCCGACCTCGCAGTCATGCGCGATGTGGACGACGGCCATCAGCAGGCAATCGGCGCCGACCTTCGTGATGCCCGTCCCGGTCACGGTGCCCCGGTGGATCGTGCAGTGCTCCCGGATCTGGGTGCGGGGGCCGATCTCGCAGCGCGTCGGCTCGTTCTTGTATTTCAGGTCCTGCGGCGCGAGGCCCACGGTGCAGAAGGGATACAGCACCGCCCCCTCCCCCACGCTCGTGCGGCCATCGACGACGACGTGGGAGATCAGCCGCGCGCCGTCGCCGATCTCGACCTCCGGGCCGATGTGGCACCAGGGGCCGATCTGCGCGCCGGCGCCGATGCGGGCGCCGGGTTCGATGATGGCGCTGGGATGGATCACGGCCGTGTCGGCCGGGGTGGATTGGGGACGGAATCCGAGAATCTGCGACATGGGTCGAACCCTAGAGGGCGGGGGCGGGCCGGGATACTCAAGCTTTGTGTCGCCGGATTGCGCTATGCGCCCGGGGCGCGGTCCATGATCATGGCGGCGTAGGTCGCCTCGGCGACCGACGTGCCATCGACGCGGGCGACCGCGCTGAACTTCCACACGTTGCCGCGGCTGCGGACCTTGGTCACGTGGATACGAAGCTGGTCGCCGGGCACGACGGGGCGGCGGAACTTCGCGCCCTCGATCGTCATGAAGTAGACGACCTTCCCGGCGGCCTCCGGCCCCAGCGTTTCCACCACCAGCACGGCGGCGGTCTGGGCCATCGCCTCGATGATGAGGACGCCGGGCATCACGGGGTGGCCGGGGAAATGGCCCTGGAAGAAGTTCTCGTTCACCGAGACGTTCTTGACGCCGGTCGCCGATCTGTCGCGAACGACGTCGAGCACGCGGTCGATCATCAGAAAAGGGTAGCGGTGCGGAATGGCGTGCATGATGCGCGCGACGTCCAGGACCTCTGTCTCGGTGCCGTCGGCGCTGCTCAGGGCGTGGGTCGCGGGCGTTCCGTCCATCCTGGCCTATTCCGTCCCCTGCGTGCCAGCTTTGGGCCGCCGCGCGAGCTTACGCAAGGTGGCGACACCGCGAAAGAAGTCCCGCACCGGTTCGGCCGGTGCACCGATCACGTCCAGCCCGGCCGGCACGTCCGCCATGACCCCCGCCTGCGCACCGATCCGCGCCTTCTGCCCGATCTTGAGGTGCCCCGCCAGCCCGGCCTGCGCCGCGACGACGACGAAATCCCCGAGCACCGTCGAACCGGAGATCCCCGCCTGCCCCACCACCACGCAGCACCGCCCCATCCGCACGTTGTGGCCGATCTGCACCAGGTTATCGAGCCGCGATCCGGCGCCGATGACGGTATCGTGGACCGAGCCGCGGTCGATGGCCGTGTTCGCCCCGATCTCCACATCGTTCTCCAGCCGCACCAGGCCGAGCTGCGGCACGGTCACGAAGCCGGCGGCCGATTGCGCGAAGCCGAACCCTTCCTGCCCGATGCGGGCGCCGGGCAGGATCTGCACCCGATCGCCCAGGATGGCGTGGCTGATGCTGACCAGCGGCCCGATCCGGCAATCGGACCCGACCTGCACCGAATCCCCGATCACGGTCCCTGCTCCCACGCGGCACCGCGGTCCCACGATCGCGCCGTCGCCGATGACGGCCAGCGGACCCACTTCCGCCGTCGGATCGACGCGGGCCGCCGGATGCACGACGGCGGTGGGGTGGATGCCGGGCGTCGCAGGCGGCGGCGGGTGGAACAGGGCGGCGACGCGCGCCCAGCCGAGGTAGGGCTCGGTCGTCGTGATCGCTGCCGTTCCGGGCGGCACGCGGTCGGCCAGGTCCGGGTGCAGGATGACCGCCCCGGCCCGGGTGGCAGCCAGAAGGGCGGCGTACCGCTTGTTGTCCAGGAAGCTCACATGGCCGGCCCCGGCCGTCTGCAAGGGGGCCACGCCGTGCAGCGGGCCGCACGCGCCACGCGCCTCCCCGCCTGCCACCGACGCGACGGAGGCAAGGTCGTGCGGACCGGTGCGGGCGAAGAACCGCCCGTCCCCGGCGCCACCCTCCGGCGCTGGCGCGGACAAGGCTACCTGCGCGGGCCCGGGGCCGGGGCGGCCGGCGGCGCGCTGGCGGGCGTGGGGGTTGCCGGGGCCGGCGCTGCGGCGGCAGGGGCCGGGGCGAAGGTGGACGGAGCCACCCCGTCCGGCGGCAGCACGACGGTCGCGAGCGACTTGTTGATCTGATCGACGACCTGCTCGGTGATGTCGAACTCGTTCACGTTGAGCGCCACCTGCTGCCGGTGCAGCACCAGGTTCATGCCGCGGCTCTCGGCCACCTGGCGGATGACGGCGATCAGCATCCGCTCGATCTGCGCCAGGCCATACTGCCCGGCTTCCTGGATGATGCGGTTGCGGTCGCGGAACTGCTTCTGCGCGTTGGTGATCCGCTCCTGCAGCTCACGCTCCTTGGCGCGGATCTGGTCGGCGTTGAGCGTCGCGCGCTGGTTCGCAAGCTGCTGCTGCAACTCGCGCCAGGCGGCCTGTTCCTTCTGCGCATCCTCGTTCAGCTTCTCGCGCCGTTCGCCGACCGTCTTCTCGATCTGCTGCGCCGCGAGCGAGCCGCGCATGATGTCCGGGATGCCCAGCACGCCGATGACGGCGGCCGGCGGTGCGGTGGTGCGCGGCAGCGGCGGCAGGTCCGGGACGGGCGGAAGCTGCACGGGCGCCGACGGGGGTTCGGCGTCCGCCTGGTTCTGCGGTTGCGGCGGCACGAGCGGCGTCTGCGCCGGGCGCGGCGGTTGGGCCGGGCGTGGCGGCTGCGCGGGGCGCGGCTGCTGCGGCGCGCCACCGCCGCCGGCGGGCGGGATGAAGTAGCCGGGCCCCTGCGTTTGCGCCATGGCGGGGGCGATCAGGAAGGCAAGGCCGGCCGCCAGGATGACGGGACGGAAGATGCTGGATGGGGGCAAGCTAGAACCTCGTGCCGAAGCCAAATCGGAATACCTGGGTCTGGTCGAAACTGCGCTTCACGACTGCCTGTGCGACGTCGATGTTGATCAGCCCGAACGGCGTCTTCCACGACACGCCCACCCCGGCGCCGACCCGGGGGGTCGAATCGTCGGTCACGATCGTGCCGGGGATCTTCGTCACCTGGCTCAACGAGCCGATATCGACGAACGCGCGCCCGGTCAGCCCCAGATCCGGGGAGATGGGCAGCGGGAAGCGCAGCTCGGTGGATTGCGTGTAGATGAACCGGCCGCCGATGCTGTCGACGGTGTTGGTGCCGACCGCGTGCGGCCCGGCGCCACCGGACTGGAAGCCGCGCAGGTTGTCGCCGCCAAGGAAGAAGCGGTCGATGATCTTCTCCTCCTTGCCGAGTTGCGCCAGGTAGCCGGCGCCGGCGGAGATGACGAGCCCCCACTCCGGATCGCCGAAGATGCTCTCCAGCGGCTGGAAGTAGGTCGCGTCGACCTTGGTCCGGAAATACTTGGCCGTGCCGCCCAGACCGGCGAAATCCGTGCCGAACCGGATCACGAAGCCGTCGCGCGGGTCGGTCCGGCTGTCCCGGTAGTCGAGCGTCAGCGTCTGCCCGATCTGCGACAGCAGCGACGTGCCGGCCTGGTTGGTGATGTAGATGCTGGCGCCGCTCTGCACGTCGAACACGTTCCGGTCGACCAGGGTATAGGTCCAGGCCTGGCGCAGATGCTCGTTGAACTCGTAGCCGATGCGGATCGCGCCGCCCGTCCGCCGCTCGTTGTAGGCGGCGATGTCCTGGTTGTTGTTCCGGACATGGAAGAGGTCGATGCCCGCGACCAGGTTGCGATCGAGGAAGTACGGGTCCGTGACCGAAAGGTCGATCTGGCTCCGCTTCTGCGCCAGCACGCCGTTGATGCCCGCATCGATGCCGGTCCCGATCAGGTTGCGCTCGCGCAGCCCGACGTTGACCAGCGCGCCGGCATCGGTCGAGTAGCCGCCGCCCAGCGTCAGCTCGCCCGTCGCCTTCTCGTCGACCTTCGTGGTCAGGATCGCGCGGTCGGGCGCCGAGCCCTGGCTCGGGTTGACCTGCACGCCGTTGAAATAGCCGAGATCCTGCAGCCGCTGACGTGAGCGGCGGACGGTGGCGGCGTTGAACGCGTCGCCCTCCGCCACCCGGAACTCGCGGCGGATGACCTTGTCCTTGGTGCGCGTGTTGCCGACGATGTCTATGCGCTCGATGTAGACGCGCGGACCTTCCGCGACCTCGAACACCAGGTCGACCGTCTTCTTGGCGCGATCGCGGGCGATCTGCGGCTTCACTTCGACGAAGGCGTAGCCGCGCGTCTGGACGGCGTCCTGCAGCGACTGGGTCGTCTTCTCGACGATGTCGCCGTCATACGTGTCGCCGGTGTCGATGGGCACGAGCGGCTTCAGGTCGTCGGGGTTGAGGTTCCGCAGCTTGTTGTCGATGCGGACGCTGCCGACCTTGTACCGCTCGCCCTCGGTGATGTTGAACGTGACGAAGAAGGCGCGGCGATCGGGCGACAACTCGCCCACGGCCTCCTTCACCTCGAAGTCGGCATACCCGTTCTTCAGGTAGAAGCGCCGCAGCAGCTCCTTGTCGAAGTTGATCTTCTCGGGGTCGTACTGGTCGCTGTTGGACAACAGCCGATAGAACGCCTGCTCGCGGCTGGCGATGACTTCGCGCAGCCGCGTCTCGCTGAACGAGCGGTTTCCGACGAAGGCGATGCGGCTGACAAGGGTCGTCTCCCCCTCGGTCACCTCGAACACGACGTCGACGCGGTTCTGATCGAGCCGGATGATCTTCGGCTCGACCGTCGCGGCGAAACGGCCGCCTCGCGCGTAGCGGTCCAGCAGGCGCTGCCGGTCGGCGCTGGCAAGCTGCGGCGTGAACACGGCGCGGGCGCGCAACTGCAACTCGGTGCGGAGCTGGTCGTCGGTGAGCTTCTTGTTCCCCTCGAACGCGATCCGGTTGACGATCGGGTTCTCGACCACCTTCACATCCAGCCCGGTGCCGCTGCGGGTGATGGTGACATCCTGGAACAGCCCGGTCGCGAACAGCGTCTTGAGGCTGCGGTCGATGCGGTCGGGGTCGAACGAATCGCCGGGCTGAACCAGCATGTAGGAGCGGATCGTCCCCTCCTCGATGCGCTGGTTGCCGGTGATCCTGATCGCGGCGATGGTCCCGTCCGCTCCCGGACGCGGCGCCGGCGCCGTCCGGACCTGCGTGACGCGGCCGGCAGGCCGGGGCTGCGGCACCTGAGCGACCACAGGCGCCGAGAGCATCGGGAGCAGGCAGGCCGTTGCGAGCAGCGCGGCGCGTTTGGAGTGCAACAGGCGGTCCCCCCGAGGATGTCGGTCACGCCACCGGGACCCGACCGGGCCGGCGGCGCTTGGTGTCGAAAGCGAGGCCGCTTGTAGGCGGGACCACGCCGTCAGCCAAGGGCCGAACACCGGCCCCGGTTGCCGACGATACAAGGCCTTGCGGCCCGATGCTACCCGATCAGTCCGCCGACCCAGCGGAACAGGCCCATATGCGTCAGGTCGTTCCAGGTCGCGAAGACGAAAAGCCCGGCCAGCAGCGCGAAACCGAACCGGAACCCGTACTCCTGCAGCCGCGGCGGAAGCGGCCGGCCCCGCACCGCCTCCACGAAATAGAACAGCAGGTGGCCGCCATCGAGCACGGGAATCGGGAACAGGTTGATCAGACCCAGGTTCACCGACAGCACCGCGATGAAGCTCACGAGACTCGCCAGGCCCAACTGCGCCACCTGCCCCGAAAGCTGCGCGATCCCCAGCGGCCCGCTGAGCTCCTCCGTCGTCCGGCTTCCGTTCAGCATCTGGCCCAGGCCGACGACGGTCGCGACCGTCACGTCCCAGGTCTGCTGCGCCCCGGCCGCCAGCGCCTCCAGCGGACCCTGCTTCTGATACTCGACGGCGCCGCCACGCACGCCCAGCACGCCGGACTTCGGGCCGTTCACCCCGTCGCGCGAACCCACCGTGACCGGCACCGCGCTCGTCGCGCCGTCGCGCAGAATCGTCATGGTCAGCGTCCGCCCGGGATTGACCGACACGACCCGCTGGATGTCCTCGAACTTCGTGACCGGCGCACCGTCGATCGCCTGCACCCGGTCCCCGGCCCGCAGTCCGGCCTTCGCGGCGGCGCCGTCGGCGACGACCTCGCCGAACACCGGCACCGCGATCGGCCGGCCCATCGCCATGAACAGGCCGCCGAACAGCACCGCCGCGAGCAGGAAGTTCGCCACCGGCCCGGCCGCGACGACGATCGCGCGCGACCCCACGCTCTTTTCGTGGAACGTCTTGCCCGGCAACCAGGCGGCCCGCACCTCCGGCGCCACATCCTCCGGTCGCTCCTGCCCGTGCAGCTTCACGTAGCCGCCAAGGGGCAGCCAGCTCAGCTTCCAGACGGTGCCCACCTTGTCGCGCCAGCTTGCGATCGTGGGGCCGAACCCGATCGAGAACGCCTCCACGTGGACGCCGCGCCACCGCGCCGCCAGGTAGTGGCCGAGCTCGTGCACGAACACGAGGATTCCGAGCACGACGACGAAGGCGGCGCCGTTGCGGAGAAGGTCGAGCAGATGGGTCATGGGATCATCCTAGCAGGATCAGGCCGCCCGCGCCGCCGCAATCTGCTGGGCGGTGCGCCGGGCCAGGAGGTCGAGCGCGATGACGGCATCCAACGTGTCCGCGGGCGGCGTGCCGAGCGCGTCGAGCACCCGCTCCACCAGCACCGCGATCTCGGTGAAGCCCAGCCGGCGGGCGAGGAACGCCTCGACCGCGACCTCGTTGGCGGCGGACAGGATGGCCGGGGCGCCGCGGCCGGCACGGAGCGCGTCGCGCGCCAGGCGCAAGGCGGGGAAGCGGACGGGGTCGGGCGGGAAGAAGGTCATCCGACCCAGCGTGGCGAGGTCGAGCCTGGGCGAGCTGGTGGCGATCCGGCCGGGCCAGGCGAGCGCGTGGGCGATGGGGATCCGCATGTCGGGCGAGCCGAGCTGCGCCAGCACCGAGCCGTCCCGGTAGTGCACCATGCCATGGATCACGGATTGCGGATGGACCAGGACGTCGATCCGGTCCTCGTCCAGGTCGAACAGGCGGGCTGCCTCGATGAGCTCGAGGCCCTTGTTGAACATGGTCGCGCTGTCGATGCTGATCTTGGCGCCCATGGACCAGATGGGGTGCCGCAGCGCCACCTCGGGCGTCGCGCGGGCCATCTCGTCGAGGGTCGCGGCGTGGAAGGGGCCGCCGGAAGCGGTCAGCGTGATCTTCTCGACGGCCCCCCGGTTCCCCTCGGCGAGCGCCTGGAAGATGGCGTTGTGCTCGGAATCGACCGGCAGCAGGGTGGCGCCGGCGTCGCGGACGGCCTGCAGCATCACCTCGCCCGCGCAGACCAGCGCCTCCTTGTTGGCGAGCGCGATGGCGCCGCCCCGCCGGATGGCGGCAAGCGTCGAGGGCAGGCCGGCGGCACCCGTGATCGCGGCCATCGTCCAATCGACCGGGTGGGCGGCGGCGGCGAGCACGGCGGCCTCGCCACAGGCGCAGGCGATGCCGCTGCCGGCCAACGCGGATTCGAGCGCGGGCAAGGCGGCCGGCTCCGCGATGACGGCCACGGCGGCGTGCAACTGCCGCGCCTGGGCGGCGAGCACGGCGGCGTTGCGCCCGCCCACCAGCGCATGAACGCGGAACCGCCCGGGGTTCGCGGCCAGCAGGTCGACCGTGCTCGCGCCCACGCTGCCGGTGCTGCCCAGCACCGTCACGGTCCGGATCGCCGCTATTTCCACAAGACGCTCTCCCGGCCCAGCACGATCGCGAGCACGGCCGCCGCCGGGGCCGCGGCCATCAGCCCGTCCAGCCGGTCCAGCAGCCCGCCATGACCCGGGATGAGCCGCCCCGAATCCTTGACGCCGAACCGCCGCTTGATCCAGCTCTCCAGCAGGTCGCCCGCGATGGAGGCGACCCCCAGCATGCACGCGACGGCGGCGGCCCGGCCCGGGGCCGACGGCGCCATGGCCTGCGCCGCAGCCTCGCCCACCCCCATCGCGATCGCCAGGCCGCCCACGGCGCCCGACCACGTCTTCCCCGGCGAAATCGCCGGCGCCAGCTTCGGTCCGCCCAGCAACCGCCCGACCCCATAGGCGCCGATGTCGCAGGCCCATACGACAAGCACCAGGAACAGCACGTCCGCCCGGCCCACGGCGCCGTTCCCCCGCAACCACACCAGCGCGACCAGCGGCACGCCGACATACAGCACCCCCGCCGCCAGCGCCCGGCCGCGCCCGACCAGCCACACGGCGGCGGCGCCAGCCAGCAGCAGGCCCAGTCCCACCGCCTCATGATCCAGCACCGCCGCGGCGGACCCCACCAGGATCGCGCCCGGCACCAGCACGCCTGGCAGGCGCAGCGGCGCGCGCCGGCACAGATTGGCCCATTCCATCCCCAGCCCGGCGGCGGCCAGCGCCATCAGCGCCGTCCACGCCTCGGCGCCCAGCCAGATGCACAGCAGCGCCGTGGGCGCCAGCAGCGCGGCCGAAAGGCTGCGCTTGCGAAGGTCGCCCCAGCGCCCGGTCCCGGCCGGAGCGGCGGGCTCAGCCAGCGCGCGCACCGAAACGGCGTTCCCGCCGGGCGAACTCGGCCAGTGCCTCGTCGAAGTGCTGCGCGCCGAAGTCGGGCCACAGCACGTCCATGAACACCAGCTCGGAATACGCGGACTGCCACAGCAGGAAGTTGGACAGCCGGCGCTCCCCGCTGGTGCGGACGACGACGTCGGGGTCGGGCATGCCGGCGGTGGAAAGGAAGCCCTCGAACGCCCGTTCGTCGATGGCGGCCGGGTCGATCTCGCCGCGGGCGGCGGCTTCCGCCGCCGCGCGCGCGGCGGCGACGATCTCGTCGCGCGCGCCATACGACAGCGCGACGTTGAGGTTGAGGCGCGAGTTGCCGATCGTCGTGCGCTCGGCGCGGTCCAGCTCGGCCCGTGTGTCCGGATCGAACCGGGCGCGGTCGCCGATCACGCGCACGCGGACGCCCTCCCGCGACATTTCCGCCAGTTCCTGCCGGATGTAGTGGCGCAGCAGGCCGGTGAGGTCGAGCACCTCCTCCGCCGGGCGGCGCCAGTTCTCGCTGCTGAAGGCGTACAGCGTGAGCCACGTGACGCCGGAGGCGACGGCCGCCTCGATGGTGCGGCGGACGGCCTGCGCGCCGGCGCGGTGGCCAGCGACCCGCGGCAGGCCGCGCGCGGCGGCCCAGCGGCCGTTGCCGTCCATGATGATGGCCACGTGTTCGGGCACGCCGGAAAATGCGGCGGGAACCGTGCGCGTCCGAAGCTCGGGCTTGCTTGCTGGCATTCTTCAGACCTGCCGGATTTCCTTGTCTTTATCGGCCAGCGACTCGTCGATCCGCCTGATGTAGCCGTCCGTCAGCTTCTGCACCTCGTCCGACCAGTCCTTCAAGGCATCCTCGCCGATCTCGCCCTTTTTCTCGAACCCCTTGATCTGGTCGATGCCGTCCCGCCGCACGCCCCGCACGGCGATCCTTGCGCCCTCGGCGTAGCGGCCCGCGGCCTTCGCGAGTTCCGTCCGCCGCTCGGCGGTCAACTGCGGAATGGGCACGCGCACCACCTGGCCGTCGGCGCCGGGGTTGAGGCCCAGGCCGCTGTCGCGGATCGCACGCTCGACGGCGCCCACCAGCGTACGGTCCCAGACCTGGACGGTGATCATGCGCGGCTCCGGCACGGCGATGGTGCCGACCTGGGTGATGGGCACGACGGTGCCGTATGCCTCGACCTTCACGGGTTCCAGCAGCGCCGGGCTGGCGCGGCCGGTCCGCAGGCCGCCGAAGTCGCGGCGCAGCGTCTCGAGCGCGCTGTCCATGCGCCGGGTCAGGTCCTGCTTCAGCGCGGTCAGGTCGGCAGGCAAGGGCACTCTCCTCGTATCTCGCGCCACGCCATGCGTGGCAGGGGACTCTTCGGCGAAACCGGCGGGTTCATCAAGCCGCCGCCTCGATGATCCGCGTGAACAGGCCCTCGCCCCGCAGCACGGCCGCGAAGCTGCCGGGGGCGTGGATGTTGAAGACGATGATCGGCAGGCCGTTCTCCCGCGCCAGGCTGATGGCGGCGGCGTCCATGACGGCCAGGTCCTTCGCCAGCACGTCGTGGTAGGTCAGCCGGTCGAACCGCTCGGCCCCCTTGTGTTTGCGCGGGTCCGCGGAATAGACGCCGTCGACCTGGGTGCCTTTCAGCAGCAGGTCGCAGTTCATCTCGGCGGCCCGCAGCGCTGCGGCGGTGTCGGTCGTGAAGAACGGGTTGCCCGTGCCGGCGGCGAAGATGACCACCCTGCCCTTCTCCATGTGCCGCTCCGCCCGCCTGCGGATATACGGCTCGCACACGCTGCTCATGGGGATCGCGGACTGCACCCGCGTGGGCACGCCCCGGCGCTCCAGCACGCTCTGCATGCCCAGCGCGTTCATGACGGTGGCCAGCATGCCCATGTAGTCGGCCTGCGCCCGGTCCATCCCGCCCGCGGCGCCGGAAATGCCGCGGAAGATGTTGCCGCCGCCGATCACCAGGCAGACCTGGACGCCCATGTTCACGACGTCGGTCACGTCGGCGGCGATGCGGGCCAGGGTATCGGTGTCCAGCCCATACTCGCGCCTGCCCATCAACGCCTCCCCGGACACTTTCAGGAGGACGCGCTTGTAGGCCGGCTGCGGTGGCATGGAGTCCTTTCGGAAGGGCGGAGTGCGTCGGCGCGGCGGCAACCTAGAGGCTGCCGCCGCCCCCCACAAGGCGGTGGCGGAAGGCTACGCCGGCGCTTACGGCTTCGGCTCCTCGGCCTTCGGCAGCCCCGCCGCGGCGGCGACCTCGGCAGCGAAGTCCCCGCTCTGCTTGTCGATGCCTTCGCCGAGCTGGAAGCGCGCGAAGCCGGACAGCTCGGCGCCCGCCTTCTTGACGACGGCCTTCACCCGGCTCTCGCCGTCATGCACCCACACCTGCTCCAGCAGCACCACTTCCTCGTAGTACTTGCGGATGCGGCCATCGACCATCTTCTCGATGATCGCCTCGGCCTTGCCGGACGCGCGCGCCTGCTCGGACAGCACCGCGCGCTCCCGCTCCAGTGCGGCGGGATCGACGGCAGAGGTGTCGAGCGCCTCGGGCCGGGTCGCCGCGACATGCATGCCGATCTGGCGGCCCAGCGCCTCCAGCGCGTCGATCTCGGACGTGCTCTCGACGCCCACCAGCACGCCGATCTTGCCCAGGCCGGGCTTGAGCGCGTTGTGGACGTAGGTCGCGACGGTGCCCTTCTCGACATGCAGGACGCGGGCGCGGCGCAGGCTCATGTTCTCGCCGATCGTCGCCACCAGGTGGGTGATCTCGTCGCCCACCGTGCGGCCGCTGCCCGGGAACGCGGCGGCCTTAATGGCGTCGACGTCCTCGCCGACCTCGAGCGCCACGCGGGCGATCGCCTCGACCAGGCCCTGGAACGCCTCGTTGCGGGCGACGAAGTCGGTCTCGGCGTTCACCTCGACCATCGCCGCCTTGCGGGGCGCGCTGGCGACGCCCACAAGCCCCTCGGCCGCGACCCGGCCGCTCTTCTTCGCCGCCGCCGACAGCCCCTTCTTGCGGAGCCAGTCGATCGCCGCCTCCAGGTCGCCGCCCGTCTCGGTCAGCGCCTTCTTGCAGTCCATCATGCCGGCACCGGTCTTTTCCCGGAGCTCCTTGACGAGCGCGGCCGTGATCTCAGCCATATCTGGTCTCCCCTACGCCTGGGCCGGCTCGACCGGGGCCGCAGCCTCGGGCGCGGGCGGCGGCGGCAGGTCGGGGATCGGCTCCATCGGCAGTTCCTCGCTGGCGCCGATGTCGCGGCCCGACGCCACCATCTCGGCGCTGATGCCGTCCAGCACGGCGCCGGCGATCAGGTCGCAGTACATCGTGATGGCGCGGATCGCGTCGTCGTTGCCGGGGATGGGATACGTCACGCCCTCGGGGTCGCTGTTGCTGTCCAGCACGGCGATGACGGGGATGCCCAGCTTGTTGGCTTCCTCGACCGCCAGCTTCTCCTTGTTGGTGTCGATGATGAACAGGATGTCGGGCAGGCCGCCCATGTCCTTGATGCCGCCCAGCGCGCGTTCCAGCTTCTCCTGGTCGCGCGTGATGTCCAGGACCTCTTTCTTCGTCAGGCCCTGGATGTCGCCGGCCAGCATCTCCTCGATCTGGCGAAGACGCTTGATGCTGCCCGTAATCGTCTTCCAGTTGGTCAGCATGCCGCCGAGCCAGCGGTGGTTGACGTAGTACTGGCCGCACTTGCGCGCGCTTTCGGCGACGTGCTCGGCCGCGGCGCGCTTCGTGCCCACGAACAGGACGCGCCCGCCGGCCGCCGTCACGTCCCGGACGGCGCGCAGCGCACGGTCCAGCATCGGCACGGTCTGCTGCAGGTCGATGATATGGACGGCGTTGCGGATGCCGAAGATGTAGGGCCCCATGCGCGGGTTCCAGCGCCGCGTGTGGTGGCCGAAATGAACGCCGGCCTCGAGAAGCTGGCGCAAGGTGAAGTCGGGCATCGCCATCGGCGTGCTCCTTTCCTGTGGTCCGGTTGATCCTCCGCGGGGCCTGGCCTTGCGGCACCGGATACCGGGGTTTCCCCCGGGAAAGGCGCCCCGCGTGTGAATTACCCGCGACGGTCGCGGGCGGAGCGGATATGACGGATCGGGGCATGGAACGCAAGGGCGGGGTCGGGCTGTGCAGCGTCCCGGTTCGCGATCGGCAGCGACCTTGGCGCTGGCCGGGCAGCGCCTAATGATCGAGACCCGCTGCCCTCATCACGGCGATCCCGATGGCGAACACGGTCGCCGCCAGTCCGGCCAGCATGAACACCACGACCAGCTTGGATACGATGGTTTTCAGCCATTGCGCCGGTGAACCTGGAAAGCTTCCCAACCGCAAGCGGGACAGCGCGTCGTCACCGGGTTCTTGCCCCTTGGCGCGCCGTTCGACGAGGCGAAGACCGCTGAGCGCCCGTTCCAGAGTGCGGCGTATCACGACGACACTCCAGCCCGGCGCAGCCTCCGGGCGAAGCCGCCAGCTTCAAACCGGGACACCATCGTCGGCCCTCTCCTCCTGCACCTTCTCGTACAGCGTCCGCGCCTCTGTCGCCGGGCCCCGCCTCGTCGCGAGCGTCAGGACCCGTATGACCATCACATCCCCCCGCAACGGCAGCGTCAGCACGTCCCCCGGGCGCAACCGGGCATGGGGCTTGTCGGTGGGCTGGCGGTTGATGCGGACCAGGCCGCCCTCGATGAAGCGCGCGCAGTCGGCGCGGGCCTTCAGGAAGCGCGCGCACCACAGCCACATATCGAGGCGCTGCCAGTCCCGTGCCTCCGTCATCGACGCAGCGCCACCAGGGCGGCGAACGGGTTGCCCGGTCGCGCGGGCGGCTCGGGCGGGGCGCGCGGCCGGGGCGGGCGCCGGGGCAGCATCATCGCCGGCGCCGGCGGGCCGAACTGCCCCGCCGCCAACGCGGCGCCGGGCGCGAGCCGGACACCCAGGGCCCGCAGGACCGCCGGGACCGCAGCGCCGGCGACGGCCAGGCGCGGCGCGATATCGGCGGGGATGGGGGCGCTGCGACGGCGCGTGGCATAGGCAAGCTCGGCCACCACCCGCTCGGCGATGTCCAGCCGCAACAGCACCGGCCCGGCGGCGACCCAGCCCATCGCGGCGGCGAAACCCGGGGGCCAGTCCGGGGGCGATGCGAGGGACACCAGGCCGGGCGCGGGCAGGGCCGGGGTCGGCTGCCCGTGGCGGAGCGACCAGAGCGCGGCGCGCATCGCGGTGGCGCGCGGCTTCAGCGCGGCCGGCAGGAACAGGGCGAAGCGGCCCGCGCGCACGCCCAACGCCTTCAACCGCCCGCGCAGCTCGGGCGCGACGTCGGCCTCCGTCGCGCCCGCCACAAGGCCGGCGGATTCCAGCACGCGGTGGAGGGGACCGCGAAGCTCCGGCTCGCGCGCCGCCGCCGCCTCCGCGGCGAAAAGCGCGGCCAGGTCTCCGGCGATGCGGTCGCGGACATACCGGTCGAGGCGCAGGCGGACCCGCTCGCGCGCCGGGCCGTCCAGGTATTCGCTGTCGATGGGTTCGACGACGGGGCGAAGCAGCGACGCGCCGGGGCGCAGGCGGGCGACAGGGGCGCCGTCCCACGTCAGGCGGTGGTCGGCCGTCCAGGAAAGGGCCAGGTCGGGCGCGGCCTCCAGCGTGGCGACCCGGCCCGGCATCCAGGCGCGCAACGCCCGGCGGGCGGCGCGCAGGACCATGCGGCGCTCCGGCCCTTCGGTCACCGGGTCCGGGATGAAGGCGAATCCCTCGACATGGCCGACCGGATGGCCCTCGACGACGACCTCGTTGCGCGCGCTGACGGCAGACAGCAGGCCCTCGCCGGGGCTCTCCTCCATGCGGCGCAGCAGGTGCGCGGCGCGTCGATCGACGAACCGGGCGGTCAGGCGCTCGTGCAGCGCGTCGGAGAGCAGGTCCTCGACCTCCCGCGTCCGGGCCTGCCAGGCGGGGGCGTCGACGACCCAGTCGGCGCGGGCGGCGATGTAGGCCCAGACGCGGACCCCGGAGAGGCGCTGCATGAGGGTGTCGATGTCGCCTTCCGTGCGGGCGAGCCCGGCGATGCCGGCATCCAGCCATTCCGTCGGCACACGGCCCTGCCGGGCCAGATGGGTGAAGACCCGGGCGCACAACCGAAGATGGGTGTCGTCCGCCAGCTTGCGGAAGTCGGGAATGCCGCAGACCTCCCACAGCAGGCGGACCAGGCGTCGGCCGCGGGCGAGCGGACGGATATCGCCGTCGCGGGCGAGCGCGGCAAGGGTCTCGAGGTCAGTCGCGTCGGGGCCGCGCACCAGGCCCTGGCGCGGCGGAGGCGCCTGCAGCGTAGCCAGAAGCGCGTCGACGCTGGACAGGTCGAGATCGGCGTTGCGCCAGGTGAGCTGCTCCAGCGGCTCGAAGCTGTGCTGCTCCACGGCGCGGACCAGGTCGTCTTCCAGCGGCGGGCAGGTCGCGGTCGTGCCGAACGTGCCGTCGCGCATCCCCCGGCCCGCGCGCCCGGCGATCTGTGCGATTTCGGACGCGGCAAGGCGGCGCGGGCGGCGGCCGTCGAACTTCGACAGCCGCGCGAAGGCGACGTGATCCACGTCCATGTTGAGGCCCATGCCGATGGCGTCCGTCGCCACCAGGAAGTCCACCTCCTTGTCCTGATACAGCTTCACCTGAGCGTTGCGCGTGCGGGGCGAGAGGCGGCCCATGACGACCGCGCAGCCGCCCCGCCGCCGGCGGATCAGCTCGGCGATGGCGTAGACCTCCCCGGCGCTGAAGGCGACGACGGCGCTGCGTGGGGGCAGGCGCATCAGCTTCACCGGGCCCGCATGCGTCAACTGGGACAGGCGCGGCCGGGTCTCGATCTCGGCCTGCGGGACCAGCCGCTGCAGCAAAGGGCGGATCGTCTCGGCGCCCAGGAACATCGTCTCGACCAGGCCGCGGGCGTGCAGCAGGCGCTCGGTGAAGACGTGGCCGCGGTCCGGGTCGGCACAGAGCTGGATCTCGTCGACCGCGACGAACTCGGCCGGGACATCCAGCGGCATCGCCTCCACCGTGCAGGAAAACCAGCGGGCGCCGGCGGGGACGATCTTCTCCTCGCCGGTGATGAGCGCGACGTGCCGCTCACCCTTTCGTGCGACCATCCGATCGTAGTTCTCGCGCGCCAGAAGCCGCAGCGGAAACCCAATGATGCCAGAGGCATGGGCGAGCATCCGCTCGATGGCAAGGTGCGTCTTGCCGGTGTTGGTCGGGCCGAGCACGGCCTTGACCCGGGAGGGGAAGCCCAGCATGAGCACAATGCTTGGCCCGTTCATGCTGCAATGCAAGGCGGACGCCGGTCAAATCTGTGGCCGCCTTGTCGGTTCGGCCGTCGGTTTCAGCTTGCAACATACGTATGTTCCCCGCAACGTTGCGGTGTGGCATGGACCGCAATGCGAGTCCCACGTGGAGGATGCTTGTTCGACCCAGAATTGAATTGCCTTGCGCCCCAGGGCGCAGCGTCGCTCCCGGTGCACTCCTGGCGTCCATCCGGGCTCTCGGCGGGGCTGGCTACGCTCACGCCGGCGCAAGCGGCCTACCTCGCCGCCTCCGGCTTCACCGCGCAGGACGGACAGCTGATCCTTCTGCCCGGCGCGGACGGCATCGAGGGCGCGGTGCTCGGGTTGGGCGACTCCGGCGCGCCCTTCGCCCATGGCGGCCTGGCATTCTCACTCCCCGCCTCCACCGCCTGGCGGCTGGAACCCGGCGACTTCGACATGGCAGACGCCGTGATGTGGTATTGCCTGGGCGCCTACCAGTATGCCGCGCTGAAGCGGCCACGCCGGGCCCCTGCCCTCCTCTCGGGCAGCGAAGCATGCCCCCGCGCACTGGACGCGGCGCGCGCCGCCCGGTTCGCACGGGACCTGATCAACACGCCAGCCAACCTGCTCGGCCCGGCCGAACTCGCGGAGGCGACCCGCGACCTGGCCGCCCGGTTCGGCGCAGCGGCGGAATTGATCGAGGGCGTGGCGCTCGCCCAGGAGTATCCGACCATCGCGGCGGTGGGCGCCGGGTCGGACCGGGCGCCCGTGGTCGCGCGGTTCGAATGGACGGGCAGCGGGGCCGGGGCGGATGCGCCGCTCGTCTCGTTATGCGGCAAGGGCGTCTGCTTCGATTCCGGTGGCTACGACCTCAAACCCTCATCGGCCATGCTTCGTATGAAGAAGGACATGGGGGGCGCCGCGCTGATGCTCGGCCTGGCCGCGATGGTCATGCAGGCGGATCTGCCGGTGCGGTTGCAGGTCCGGATCGGCTGTGTCGAGAACATGGTGTCCGGCCGGGCCATGCGCCCCCTGGACGTCCTGCGGACCAGGAGGGGCCTTACGGTCGAGGTCGGCAACACCGATGCCGAGGGACGGCTGGTGCTGTGCGACCTGCTGGCGGAGGCATCCGACCTTTCGCCCGACCTGCTGATCGACGCCGCGACCCTAACCGGCGCCGCACGGGTGGCACTGGGCCCCGACCTGCCGGCCCTGTTCTGTCCGGACGACGCCCTGGCGGCGCACGTCGCCGCGATCGGCGCAACGGTGCACGACCCGGTCTGGCGGCTGCCGCTATGGCCGGGCTACGACTCGTGGCTGTCGAGCCCGATCGCCGACATGAACAACGTGGCCGGGAAGCCGATGGGCGGTGCGATCGTCGCGGCGCTGTTCCTGCAGCGATTCGTCGTCCCGGGCACGCCCTGGGTTCACCTCGATACCTACGCCTGGAACGACGCCACGCGCCCCGGCCGGCCCGAAGGCGGCGAGGCCTTGGGCATACGTTGTCTTTTCGGGACGGTCGAGTCGTTAAAAAGAGTTAATAGGAGGGGTTAGGCTGGTAAGATGAATGTTACATCTGAAAACATGGCTGCATTGTTGTTCTGGGTCTGGCAACAATCCGAAGTGTGACTAAATCGCGACTACCACAGCCACCGCTCGCCGGCCCTATCCTGGGCCCGGCGACATCAGAAAGGATAACGTCATGGCCACCTCCGCCGCCACCGACCAGCAGGTCGGCATCCTCCGCGACACGATCGTCGCCCTCGTCCGCCGCGATGGCCCGGACCTGTCGGCCCGCCAGCTCGGCGTGTTCCTGACATGCTACCTGCAGGATGGCGCCCACACCGTCCGCGGACTGGCGGCAGACCTGAACGTATCGAAGCCCGCCATCACCCGCGCGCTCGACCGGCTGGGCGAGCTGGACCTCGCCCGCCGCAAGGTCGATCCGATGGACCGCCGCAGCGTGCTGGTGCAGCGGACCCTCAAGGGCCAGGCCTTCCTCCGTGACCTGCGCGGCATCATGGCCGAAGCGAGCGCCGCGCCTAAGAAGGCGCCGGCCGCATCCGTCGTCGTCGAAGCCTCCAGCCGCCGGG
Organism: uncultured Acetobacteraceae bacterium; assembly: GCA_964246015.1. Lineage (GTDB taxonomy): Bacteria > Pseudomonadota > Alphaproteobacteria > Acetobacterales > Acetobacteraceae > JBBROS01. Next base: position 3,222 of record CAXTPG010000030.1, on the reverse strand, counting down.
CCGCGCGCGCCTGAACGTCCGGTCCGCCCCTGCCGGCCAGGCAGGGGTGGACGGTCGCCCGCTCAGCCGCCTTTCACGCCGCCGGCCGTCAGCCCGGCGACGATCTCCTTCTGCATCAACAGCGTCAGCAGCAGCACCGGCAGCGTCACCAGCAGCGCCGCCGCCGCCAGCGGACCCCAGCTCACCTGTTCGAACGTCAGCACGTTGTAGACGGCGACCGGAAGCGTGCGGGTCTCGCGCCCGGCCAGCACGATGCCGAAAATGAAGTTGTTCCAGCTGAAGATGAACGCCAGGATCAGCGCGACCGTGATGCCCGGCCGCGCCAGCGGCATGGCGACATGGCGAAACGCCTGCCAGATCGTCGCGCCATCCACCAGCGCCGCCTCCTCGAGCTCCGGCGGCAGCCCCTCGAAGAACCCGATCATGATCCAAACCACGATCGGCACCGTGATCACCATGTGCGTGATGATGATCGGCGTCAGGGTCCCCGTCAGCTCCAGCCACTGAAACAGCAGGAACAGCGGGATCAGGTACGATAGGCCCGGCGTGATCCGCGCGATCAGGATCAGCAAGGCCGCCCGCTGCGCCTTCGCCTTCGCGATCCCGTATCCCGCGGGAACGCCGATCAGCAGCGCAAGTCCCGTGGCGGAAAACGACACGATCACCGAATTGAGCGTGTAGTTCAGGAAGTCGTTCTTCGCGAACACGTCGACGAAGTTGGCGAGCGTCGGCGGCGACGGGATGAACACCGGTGGGAAGGCGGTGTTGTCCACCTCGTTCTTGAGGGACAGCGACAGCATCCACAGGAACACGAGCAGCGCCGGCGAAACCAGCACGAACACGCTCGCATACAGCCCCGCACGGCCCGCGACGCGGCGGAGGCGACGCTTCTGGACCTTGTTCATACCATCCGGCCCTTCTGCCGGAAATACAGCATCAGCATCGTCACCATCATGATCAGCACGAAGAACACGACGACAATCGCCGACGCATACCCCATGTCGTAGAAGCTGAACGCCTGCAGATACAGCAGGATATTCAGCGTCTCGCTGGACGTGCCCGGCCCGCCATTGCTGATCACGAAGATCGTGTCGAACGCCTTCAACGCATCGATGCCGCGGATGACGGCCGCCACCATGACGAACGGCCAGACCAGCGGCAGCGTGACGTGCCAGAAAATCTGCCACGCGCTGGCCCCATCCAGCACGGCCGCCTCGTACGGATCGGTCGGCAGGCTCGCGAGACCGCCCAGCACGATCAGCATCACCAGCGGCGTCCACTGCCACGTCTCGACCATCACGAGCGTCGGGATGACGGTCGAGCTTTCGTACACCCACGCGGACGGCGGCAGGCCCATGCTGGTCAGCAGGTAGTTGAGCACGCCGAGCTGCGGGTGGAACATCATCGTCCAGACCAGCGCGATGGCGACCGGGGTCGCCATCATGGGCATGATGAAGATGGTGCGCGCGATGCCCCGGCCCGGAAAGTTGCGATGGAAGCACACGGCGGCGGCGACGCCGAACACCACGGGAAAGAACACCGAGAGCGCCGTGAAATAAAGCGTCCGGACCGAAGCCCAGAGAAACCGCTCATCCGTCAGCATCCGGGCGTAATTGTGCAGTCCGACGAACGTCCGGTTGCCGCCGATGTGCCAGTCATGCACCGACATGTACAGGGTGAAGATCCAGGGAAACAGGATCACCGCGAACACGACGAGGCCGGCCGGCACGATGAACGGCCAATACTGCCGCGCATAGTTGCGCCGCCGTTGCCGGGCTGTCGCGACCGGGCGCGCAGCCGTTGATGGAAGCGTCGCGTCCATCGGTTTCCCCCTTTGATTGCGGCAACGCTAGCACCCCGGCGCGGGGGCGTCATCCGCCGAGGACGGGTTGCGTTCAGCCGGGGACGGGCTAGCGTTCCCTCATGGATGCAACAACGATCGACTGGTCCGAGGCCTTCGCGACCCGCGCCACCCGAATGGGCGCGTCGGAAATCCGCGAGCTGCTGAAGGTGCTGGAGCAACCGGGCATCCTGTCCTTCGCCGGCGGCATCCCCGATCCGAAGCTGTTTCCCACGGACTCCATCCAGGCAGCCTGCGCGTCGATCCTGGCCGACCCCGTTCAGGGCGCCCAGGCGCTGCAATACAGCGCGAGCGAGGGCTACCGGCCGCTTCGCCAGTGGCTGGTCGATCATATGGCCGCATTGGGCGTCCCGTGCGGGATCGACAACATCGTGGTGACCGGCGGGTCGCAGCAGGGGCTGGACTTCCTGGGCAAGCTGCTGGTGTCCGCGGGCGACACGCTGCTGGTGACGGCGCCGACCTACCTGGGCGCGCTGCAGGCCTTCAACCCGTACGAGCCGCGCTACGACCGCCTGGATTTGGGCGGCAACATGACGCCCTCCGGCTACGCGGAGGCCGCGCGCGCCGCGGGCGGCCGGGTCGCGGCGGCATACGCGGTGCCGGACTTCGCCAACCCCACAGGCGAATCGATGCCGGAAGCCGCCCGCGCGGCCCTCCTGGACCTGGTGACGGCGCTCGATGTGCCCTTGATCGAGGACGCGGCCTATACCGCGCTGCGGTTCGAGGGCGAGGCCATCCCGTCATGCCTCGCGCTGGACATCCGTCGACACGGCGGGATCGACGCGTCGCGGGTGGTGTATTGCGGCACCTTCTCGAAGACGATCGCGCCGGGGCTGCGGGTGGGCTGGATCTGCGCGGCGCGGGACCTGGTTCAGAAGGTGGTGCTGGCCAAGCAGGCGGCGGACCTGCACAGCGCGAGCCTGTCGCAGATGATCATCCACCGCGTGGCCTCCGCCGAGTACGATGCGCTGGTGCCGCGCAACATCGCGGCCTACCGCAGCCGCCGGGACGCGATGCTGGCGGCGCTGGACGCGAACATGCCCGCGGGCGTCCGGTGGACCCGGCCGCACGGCGGCATGTTCGTCTGGGTGACGCTGCCGGACGGGATGGACGGTGCGGCGCTGCTGAAGCTGGCGCTGGCCGAGGAGAAGATCGCCTTCGTCCCCGGCGCCGCCTTCCACGCCGACGGCAGCGGCCGCAACACGCTGCGGCTCGCCTATTCGCTGCAGCCCGAACCCGTCATCGCGGAAGGGATGGCTCGGCTGGGCCGGCTGATCGGCCGCCAATCTGGTGGGCGGTGACGGTTTCGAACCGCCGACCCTCTCGGTGTAAACGAGACGCTCTACCGCTGAGCTAACCGC
>CAXTPG010000029.1:0-45227 GCA_964246015.1 uncultured Acetobacteraceae bacterium | reverse complement strand
CGTGGGCGGCGTCGATGGTGACCTGGTCGTCGGTCTGGTCGCGGTATTCGATGCCGAGGTCGTAGTATTTCAGGTCGACGTCGAGGTAGGGCAGGATCAACTTGTCCTTGATGAAGCCCCAGATGATGCGGGTCATCTCGTCGCCATCCAGCTCGACGACGGGGGTCTTCACCTTGATCTTGGCCATGCGGTCCTCGTGTGCTTGCCCCCTCGGGTGGGGGCTGTCGAAATCGGGCCGGACCATCGCACCGGGCGCTTGTGGCCGCAAGCTAGCGGGGTGAAGCGACCCCCAGCGCCGCCGCGATCGCGGCGTCGTCGGGCAGCGCGCCGTGCGGGAACAGGCGCGTCACGTGGCCCATCTTGCGCCCCGGCCGCGCTTCCGCCTTGCCGTAGAGATGCGGGATCAACCCGGGCGTCGCCGTGATCGATGGCCACAGCGCCACCTCATCCGGTCCCACCAGGTTCTTCATGACGGCGTCCGCGTGGCGCATCCCGGGCGGCAGCGGCAGGCCGGCGACGGCGCGGATGTGCAGCTCGAACTGGCTGCAGGGGCAGGCGTCGATCGTCCAGTGGCCGGAGTTGTGGGGGCGGGGCGCGATCTCGTTCACCAGAACGCGGCCCGCGCGGTCGACGAACATCTCGACGGCCAGGAGGCCGACCAGGTCGAGCGATTCCGCCACCCGCCAGGCGACCCGCGCCGCTTCGGCCGCCGTGCCGGGGCGGACGCGGGCGGGGGCGAGCGTCACGTCCAGGATGCCGTTCCGGTGCCGGTTCTCGACCGCGTCGAACAGCGATCCGCCGCCATCGGCGCCGCGTGCGACGATGACGCTGACCTCGCAGGCGTAGTCGACGAACCCCTCCAGCACGAGGGGGCGGGGGTGCAGCGTGTCCCAGGCGGCATCCAGGTCGTCGGGCGTCCGCAGCACCGCCTGGCCCTTGCCGTCGTAGCCCAGCCGGGTCGTTTTCAGCACCGCCGGCAGGCCCAGGGCGGCCACGGCCGCGTGCAGCGCGTTCCTGCTGTCCACGGCGCGCCAGGGCGCCGTTGGCACGCCCGCGTCGCGCAGGAACGACTTTTCGGCCACGCGGTCCTGGCTGATCCGCAACACGGAGGGTGCCGGGCGCACCGGGCGGATCGAGGCCAGCAGGTCCAGCCCGGCGGCGCTCACGTTCTCGAACTCGAAGGTGATGACGTCCACCGCCTCGGCGAAGCGGCGCAGGGCGTCCGGGTCCTCGTAGTCGCCCAGGGTGCAGGCGGCGGAAACCTGGGTGGCGGGGCTGTCGGGCTCGGGCGTCAGGATGTGGCAGCGGTAGCCGAGCCGGGCGGCGGCCAGGGCGGACATGCGGCCCAGCTGGCCGCCGCCGATGATCCCGATGGTCGAATTGGGCGGGAGGCCGCTCACTTGGGGGAGGGTGCGTCCGCGACCGCGGCCGTCTGCGCGGCGCGCCAGGCGTCCAGGCGCAGGGCGAGGTCCGCATCCGCCGTCGCCAGGATCGCCGCCGCGAGCAGCCCGGCGTTGATGGCCCCCGCGCGCCCGATCGCGAGCGTGCCGACGGGGATGCCGGCCGGCATCTGGGCGATGCTCAGCAGGCTGTCCATGCCTTTCAGCGCGTGGCTTTCGACGGGGACGCCCAGCACGGGGAGCGAGGTCCAGGCGGCGCACATGCCGGGCAGGTGGGCGGCGCCGCCGGCGCCGGCGATGACGACGCGCAGTCCGCGGTCCCGGGCCGAGCGGGCGTAGTCGGCCAGGCGGTCCGGGGTGCGGTGGGCGGAGACGATCCGGACCTCGTGCGGGACGTCGAGCGCGGCGAGCGTCTCGGCGGCGTGCGTCATGGTCGCCCAGTCGGATTGGCTGCCCATTATGATACCCACCCGCGGTGGGACGATGGTGCCGGGGAGGGGGCTCAAGCGATGTTGTCCGGGATCAGGCGGCTCTCCAGCCAGGCGATCTCGTCCTTCAGCAGGAGCTTGCGCTTCTTCAGCCGGACCATGTGGAGCTGGTCGGTTCCGGCCTCGGCGAGCCGGGCGATGACGGTATCCAGGTCCCGGTGCTCGCTGCGGAGTTCATGGAGCTGGCGCAGCAGCGAGTCACGATCTGTCAGCATGTTGGGTGCATACCATGCTGCGCGCGCAAACGTCACCCGGCCCGGTCTGCGATTCCGATGGCAATCCGGCCGGTTGACGCGTTACCGTTCCATGGCACGTCCGCGTGCGGCCGTGCATCCACAAGGATAAGGAGGCACCATGAGCCTGCAGTCCCGCATCGAGAGCCTGAAGGGCCGCCACGCCATGCTGGAGACCCGGATCATCGACGAGGATCACCGCCCCCGGCCCGACGCCGCGGCGCTGTCCCGGCTCAAGGTCGAGAAATTGCGGCTCAAGGAAGAGATGGAGCGGTTGCGAAGCCAGTAGGGGCCATCCCCGGGGCAGTATGTCGTCCCGGGTCTCCGGGTCGGGTCCGGGGATGACGCGGGGTGAGTTCGTGGGTGGGACGCTTGGCGTTCCGGCTGGGACGAGGTCCCCGGGTCAAGCCCGGGGATGACGTACTAATTTGTTGCCCGGGGATGACGTACTACTTTGATGCCCGGGGATGACGTAGCTTTATGTCTTGAGGCGACGGGGGTCGTTGCGGGGGCTACGCCAGGTCCTTCCGGATCTGGTCGGCTGCCCGCAGTGCCAGCGCCGCGATCGTCAATGTCGGCGGCGAGATGCCCATCGTCGGGAAGACCGCCGATCCTACCACGAAGAGGTTGGGGTGCTCGTGCGCCCGAAGCGCCGGGTCGACGACCGAGGTCTTCGGGTCCGTGCCCATCCGGGCCGTGCCGCCGATGATGCTGGTGTTCACCCGCGGCGGGCCGGCCAGGATCGAGGTGCAGCGCATCGCCTGCATGATGGCCATGTGGCGCTGCTGGCCCAGTTCCAGGCTGCGGGTCGTGTAGGCGTCGATGCCGAACCTGATGTGCGGCCGGGGCAGGCCGATCGGATCCTTCTGCGGGTCCAGCGTCACGCGGTTCTCCGGGTTCGGCAGGATCTCGGCCGAGCCGCCGATCGCGACCTCCCGCACCGTCTGCTCGGCCAGCGCCTTCCGCAGCGCCGTGCCGATCAGCCCGGCCTTGATCAGCTCCCCCGCCCGGAACTGCGGCCCGATGGCGCGCACCCAGCCCTGGTTGCTGCTGCCGGAGCCCATCGCCGCATGTTCGGACCGGAACGGCCCGTCCCGCCATTCGACGAAGCCCGACGTCTCGACGGGGCCGCGATACGGATAGACCGGGTCCGCCGCCAGCCCGACATAGCCGTGCTGGATGTGCGCCATCAGGTTGCGGCCCACCTGGTCCGACCCGTTGGCGATGCCGGACATCAGCAGCAGCTTGGGCGTTTCCACCGCGTGGGCCGCCAGCACCACGATGCGGCCGGTGGCCGAGCCTTCCGACCCGTCCGGGCGCAGGAAGCGCACGCCGGTGACGCGGCCGCCGGCCCCGGTCTCGATCCGGTGCACGACGGCGTCCGGCTCGACCTGGGCGCCCGCGGCCTCGGCCTTCGCCACGTGGACGCTGCCGTCGTATTTGGCGCCGATGGGGCAGAGCGGCACGCACATCGCGCTGCCGCAGCAGGGCGGGCGGTCGTCATAGGCCTCGGAATTGCGGGCCTGCGGCGTGGGCTTCAGGGTCAGGCCCAGCGGGGCCGCGGCCTTCGCGACCACGCGGTCCGTGTAGGTCTGCGGGATGGCGGGCATCGGGAATGCGCCGCGCGGCTCCGGCGAGAGGCAGTCCGCGTCGCCGGCGACGCCCAGCTCCTGCTCCGCGCGGTCATAGTAGGGGCGCAGCGCCGCGTATTCGATCGGCCAGTCCATCGCGACGCCGTAGCGGGTCCGCATCACCAGGTCGTTCGGGTGCAGGCGGGACGCGTTGCCGCCCCAGTGCCAGGTGCTGCCGCCCACGGCGCGCAGGTACAGCCCCTCGAACACCGTCGAGCCGCTTTGCACGTAGTACTCGCCCAGCCGGTCCGTGTCGGGCGACTGGGCGTAGGGCGCGTTGACGTAGGGCGACAGCGACGTCTTGGCCCGCGAGGCCCGGAACCGGTCCAGCGCGTCGCCGCGGTCGACGCGCGGCCCGGCCTCCAGGATCAGGACCTTCACCCCGGCCGCCGCCAGTTGCGCCGCGACCAGCGCGCCGGCGACGCCCGAGCCGACGACCACGACGTCGGCGGTGAACGACTCCGCCATCTCAGGGCACCATGGGGGGTTGCGACCAGACGCCGAACTCGCCCGCGCATTGGCCGGGCACGGCCTCGAACCCTGCGACCTTCCAGGACAGCGCGTCCTCGTACGATACAAGGCGCGGGCCGGCCATGCCGGTGTACCAGGCGCCGGCCAGGCCGCGTGCGACGGGTTCCAGCGGGGTGCCCTTGATCGCGGCGGCGAAGTCGTCCGGTGGCGTCCGCCGGGCGAGGGCCGCAAGCTCCTGCACCGCCGGGCCCTGGGCCTGGAAGGCGGCGAACAGGGCGTCCGTCATGCCCACCAGCGCGTCGGCCGGCATGCCCGTCGCGGCGCTGGAGGCGTCCAGGAACGCCGCCTTGTCGAGCCCCGCCTGGGCAAACCCGGACGCGGGCAGCAGCGCCGCCAGCCCGCCCAGCAGCGCCAGCGCGTCCCGGCGCCCCATCATCGGCTGTTCGCCGCCCATAGCCCGCTCCCCGATCATCGCGTCAAGCTATCGTCACTTCCGCGTGTCGTCCACGCTGGCGAGGTCCGGCCCTTGGGTCTAGTCTGCGGCGACTCCCCGGGGGGCCGTCTGTTGCGTATCGCCGTCTGCACCAAGAACGACCTGTTCGGGGCGATCGTCCTGAACCGGGTGCTGCCCGCCCTGGCCGGCCACGACGTCGCGGTGTTCATGAGCGTCCGCGACCGCACGGAACTGGACGACAGCGTGCCCGAGTTGGACCTGATGCGCATGATCGAGCGGCAGCTTCCGCTCGACATCCTGTTCCCCCTGCTTGACCAGCACGGCCCGGCGGACGGGCGGCTGATGACACCGGCGCAGGCCACCGCCCGCGCCGGATGCCCGTTGACGCTGGTCCACGACATGCGCGCCGACGGCGGGACCCGGACGATCGAGGCCTTTACGCCGGAGCTGATCCTGTCCGTCCGCTTCTCCTACCTGTTCCGCCGCAGCACGATCGCGATGGCGGGGCGCGGCATCATCAACGTGCATCCCGGGCCGCTGCCGGGGTATCGCGGGCTGTATGCGCCGTTCTGGCAGATGCTGCGGGGCCACCGGGTCCTGCGCTGCACGGTCCATCTGGTCGATCCCGGCATCGACACCGGACCGGTGCTGTCGATCGAGGAGGTGCCGCTCGTGCCCGGGCGCTCCCTGTTCTGGCATGCGACGCAACTTTATCTGGCGGGCGCGGAGCGGGCGCTGCACTACATCGTCCATGGCCTGCCGACGCCCACCCCGCAGGACCCGGCGCTGGCCGGGCAGAACAACTTTCCTGCGCCGGACGACTTCGCGCATTTCCACAGCATGGGCTTCAGTCTGATCCGCGGTGGCGACTATCGCGACCTGCTGCTGCCGTTCGTACGCGCCGCATGAGTGCCACGCCGTTTGCAGCGCGGTTGGCTGCGGTGATCGTCGCCGTCGTGCTGGCCGCGTCGGCGCTGACGGTGGCGCTCGATTACCTCAAGTTCCGGCGGGTGCTGCGGTCGCAGGAGGACCAGGTGTACCTGTTCGTCGCGCGGGACCTGGCGGCGACGATCGAGGACAGCATGAACCTGGGCCTGCCTCTGGCGGCCTTGCAGACGACGGAGCAGTTGATCCAGCGCCGCCGGGCGGTGGAGCGGGGGACGCTGGGGATTTCCGTGTTCGACAGCACGGGCGCGGTGCTGTTCGACACGGACCGATTCCGGATGGGCGCGAAGCTGCCGCGCGACTGGTCCCCCGGCGGCGGGGCGATGGACTGGCGGGGGGACCTGCCGGACGCGTATCTGGTGGGCGCGCGGATCACGAACAACTTCGGCCAGTCCGCCGGGGGCGTCGTCGTGCGCTATGACCCGCTGACGCTGGAGGCGCGGATGAACGCCATCCTGCTGGACATGATGCGGGCGGCGCTGGCGACGCTGGCCGTCACCGCGGTGGCGGCGGTGGTCGTCGCCCTGTGGCTGACGCGGGGCCATCGCGCCTGGTTCCAGCGGGCGACCGCGCAGGTGACGGCGCTGGCCCCCGGGGCGCCGCCCTATCGGGGCCCGCCGATCGCGGGGTCGGAGGCGGTCATGGCCTCGATCGCGACCACCAGCCAGGCGCTGGACGAGGCCGAGGAGGCGCTGATGCGCCTGGGCACCAGCGAGGCGGAGCAGGCCCGTGCCGCCTGACCCGGTCGCAACCAACCCGATGGCGGCGGTCGCGAAGCTCGAACGCAAGCTGATCCTGGGTGTCATCGCCGCGACGCTCGTGCTGCTCGTGCTCGCGACGGGCGTCATCTCCCGCTCGGCGCTGGGCGGGTTCGAGCGGGAGGTGCTGCCCGAGATGGGGCGGGAGGCGACGGCGGTGGGCCGTTCGATCGCCTCACAGATCGAGCGGGCGGTGGCGCTGGGCGTGCCGCCCGACCATCTGGTGGGGCTGGAGCCGTTCTTCGAGCAGGCGCTGGCCAACCGCCCGACGCTGGACAGCATCCGGTTCGAGACGCCGACGGGCGTCCATGCCGTCCGCCGCCCCGGCCCGGTCCGGCCGGCGCAGGACATCTCCATCCCCGTCAGCAGCGAGTCCGGCCCCATCGGCACCCTGCATCTGGGCGTGAATACCAGCGTGCTGGAACGCTCGGCGGCGGACAGCAAGTGGGACATCGCCATCGTGCTGCTGGTGGCGCTGCTGGCGACGGTGGAGGTGCTGGTGTTCCTGACCGACCGGTACGTGAGCACGCCGCTGCGGCTGGTGGAGCGGCTGGCCGGCCGGGTCGCGACCGGGGACTGGACGTCGCGGGCGCAGACGCTGGGGCTGGACGCGTCGGGGCGCTTCCTGTCCCGGCTGGGCGCCGTGGTGAAGCGGGTGAACGAGCGGCGGGCGCACGTGCTGTGGCTCGCGGGGGAAGTGGGGCGGGAGGCGCCGGAGCTGCGGCCGGCCGCCGAGCGCGTGGTGCAGGGGATCGCGCCGGGCGCGCGGTTCGCGGATGGCGCGCTCCGGACGGAGCCTGCGCCGCGCAGCCCGGCGCTCGCGCGGGCGCCGCTGTTTCTTTATGTGTTCGCCGAGCAGCTTTCGACCTCGTTCATCCCGATCTACGGCAAATCGCTGTATCAGCCCGGCGGTTGGGTGCCGGAGGCGCTGGCCGTGGGCCTGCCCATCACCGCCTTCGCGGGCATGATCGCGGTCGCGAGCCCGTTCGGCGCGGCGCTGGCGGGCCGGCTGGGCGCCCGTGCCGTGCTGGGGCTGGGGTGCATCCCGGCGATGTTGGGCTATCTGATGACGGCGCAGGCCGGGTCGGTCGAGGCGTTCACGCTGTGGCGGGCCGTGACGGCGATCGGGTATGCGCTGATCACGATCGCCTGCCAGACATACCTGGTGGCGGCCAGCGACGGCGGGCCGCGCGGGCGGAGCATGGCGGTGTTCGTGTATGCCGCGATGACCGGCGCCGTGTGCGGGACGGCCATCGGCGCCGTGCTCGCGGACCGGCTAGGCTATGCCGGGACGTTCGCGATCTCGGCGCTTTTGACGGCGGCGGCGGGGGTGCTGGCGCTGCGGACGATGGACGGGGGTGCCGGGCGGCGGGACGTGGCCGCGGAGCCGGGCAGCCATGCCGGGGAGGTCCGGCTGGCGCTGCGGACGCCGGGGTTCATGGCGCTGCTGCTGTTCGCGGCGGTGCCGGCGAAGCTCGTGCTGACGGGGTTCGTGTTCTACATCTGCCCGTTGTTCCTGCTGTCGCTGGGCGATACGCAGCCCGAGATCGGGCGCCAGGTTATGCTGTATGCGCTGACGATGCTGCTGACGATCCGGGCGGGCGCGTGGACGGCGGACCGGCTGGGGGCCGCGTCGTCCAGCATCGCCCTGGCGGGGGCGGCGACGGCGGGGGGGTTGCTGCTGGCGCTGTTCGCGCCGGCCGCGATCGCGGTGCCGGTCGGCATCATGGTCGTGGGATTGTCGCAGGGGCTGGCGTCGGCCCCGATGCTGGCCGTGGTGCCGGAGCTGTGTCCGGGCCTGGCGCAGCGATTGGGCGTGCCGACGCTGTATGGCTATCTGCGGTTCGGCGAGCGGATCGGCAGCATCGCGGGACCGGTGCTGGCGGCGGCGCTGGTGGCGCTGTTCGGGTTCACGACGGCGATCGCGGTGATCGGCGCGATATCGCTGGCCGCAACCGTGGCATACTGGGCCGTGATCAAGACAGCGGGGCGCGGATGAACCGCAGGCGAATGATGCTGACGGCGGGCGCGCTGCTCGCCGCTCCGACCCTGGCGCGGGCGTCGGCCAAGCCCCGCATCGTCATGATGCTGTGGCGCGGCTGGGAGGAGGCGTGCGACGGCTTCCGCGACTATCTCGCGGGGCGGGGGATCGAGGCGGAGTACATCGTGCGGGACGCCGGGCAGACGACGGCGCCGATCGCGGACTACGTCGCCGACATCAAGCGCATCCGGCCGGACCTGGTGTTCATCTGGGGCGGGTCGACCGCGGTGGCCGCGCTGGGGCGGTTCGATGCGCCGGACCCGTCGCGGTTCCTGACCGACATCCCGGCCGTGCTGGCGATCGTCGCGGACCCGCTGGGCAGCGGCCTGGTGCCCAGCCTAGAGAAGCCCGGCCGGCCGGTGACGGGCACCATCTACGTCGCCCCGGTCGACGTGCAGCTTCGCGCCGTGCAGGCCTATCGCCCGTTCCGCCGCATGGCGACGCTGTTCAACCCGCGGGAGCAGAGCAGCACGGCCGCGGTCGCGCAGCTTGCGGCCTTCGCCGCCCGCGACGGGTTCGAGCTGGTGCAGCGGCCGGTGCCCATCGAGGGCGGGCAACTGCAGCCCGGGGCGATCCCGGATATCGTGCGCGACTACAAGGCGGCCGGCGCCGAGTGGCTGTACATCCCGCCGGACACCTTCCTGAACGACCACCGGGACGCGCTGACGGGCGCGGCGTTGCAGCATGGGCTGCCGGCATTCTCGGCGACGGAGCGGTTCGTCACCTACTCCAGCGGCCTCGCGGGGCTGGTGTGCCGCTACTACAACATCGGGCAGTTCGCGGGGTTCAAGGCCGAGCAGATCCTGGGCGGCACGCCGGCCGGCAACATCCCGATCCAGACGCTGACGCGGTTCAGCCTGCTGATCCGCATGGCGACGGCGCAGCGGCTGGACTTCTTTCCGCCGATGAACCTGCTGCGGTATGCCGAGGCGGTTTGAGGTGGCCGGGCGTGCGATCCCCCTTCACACGCGCCGTGCGGTGAGGCCTGCGTTGGAGCCGATCCCCTAGATGCTCCTCCGCACGCGCATCGTCCTGATCTTCGGCGTCGCCACCCTGCTGCTGCTCGCCGCGGTCGCCATCCCGCTGTGGATCGTGCAGGGCCTGGCCGAAAGCGCGCTGGTGGAGGCCCGGCAGGAGGCGCAGGAGGCCGCCTGGTCGACCGCGCTCGCCGATGCGTCGACGCCGTACGAGATCCTGTCGTCCCAGCTTGCCGTCGACCCGGCGCTTGCGGCCGCCATCGCGCGCGACGACGTGCCCGCCGCGCGCCGCATCCTGACGGAGGCCGGGCAACGCGCGCGGGTGACGCGGATCGACGTCGTGGCGTCCGAGGGCAGGCTGCTCGCGTCCACGGCGGGTCCGGCGGCCGACAACCCGATGATCGACACGACGAACCTCCGCAACCGGCTGGCGGAGGATCCGTGGATCGAGGGCGTGGAGGTGGGCCCGGGCGGGCGCGTGCTGCTGGTCGTCACGTCGGCCCTGCCGGGGGGCCGGTTCCTTTCGGTCGCGGCCCCGGTCGATCCGGTGCTGCACACCTTGTCGCGCGGCGGGGAGCGCAGCCTGTTCCTGGTGGACCGCACCGGCGCGCTGATGATCTCGACCGCGCCGGACGACTGGAAGCAGGTGGCCGCGGTGCGGGAGCAGGCGGGCGGCCGGGCGGCGCTGTTCGAGCGGGAGGGACGGACCTTCCACGCCGTGTCGACGCCGCTGGCGAGCACCGCCGGGTTGCAGATCGGGACGCTGGTGGTGGTGAGGGACGTCACCAACGCGGTGCAGCGGCGGGAGCTGGTGCTGCTTGCGACCGGGAGCGCCGCCGTGCTGGTGTTCGCGGCGCTCGCCCTTGCGCTGTATGGGTTCGCGAAGGGCGCGTTGGACCCGTTGTCGGAGATCACGCGCGTCATCCGCTCCATGGCGGGCGGCGATGCGATGGTCAGCGCCGATATCCCCGACCGGCGCGACGAGGTCGGCGCCATCGCCGGCGCCGTCGAGGTGTTCCGCCGCGACATCGTGACGCTGGCCCGCACCAAGACGCGGGAGGCGCTGCGGCAGGCGCAGCAGCAGGCGCTGATCCGGCGCGAGATGGCGACGCTGGCGGGGATGCTGGACGAGAACGAGCGGGAGCAGCTGCTGGCGGAGCTTCGCAGTTCGTTGGATGGCGGGGATGCCGGGTCGGCGCTGGCGGAGGCGTTCAAGGGCATGGCGGCGCGGGTCGTGGCGCAGCACGGGAAGCTTGCGGACCTGCTGGCGGAGCGGACGCGGGACCTGGAGATCGTGCGGCAGGCGCTGGCGGAGCGGGCGCAGTTGAGCCGGCTGCGGCAGGAGCTGGAGGTTGCGCGGCATCTGCAGCTCAGCAGCCTGCCGCAGGTGTTCCCGCCCTTCCCCGACCGCACCGACTTCGAGGTGTATGCGGCGATGGAGCCGGCGAAGGAGGTGGGCGGCGACTTCTACGATTTCGCGCTCGTGGGGGGCGACCGGCTGGCGGTGATGATCGGTGACGCTTCGGGGAAGGGCGTGTCGGCCGCGATGTTCATCGCCATGGCGCGGTCGATGCTGCGGTCGGCCGTCGTGCGCGGGGCGTCGCCGGCGCAGGCGCTGGGCCTCGCGAACGGGACGCTGGCGGTCGAGAACCACACGATGATGTTCGCGACGGTGTTCGTGGGCGTGCTGGACCTGCGGACGGGGTGGATGACGTACGCGAGCGCCGGGCACAACCCGCCCTATCTGGTGGTGCCCGGCGCCCCGGTGCAGCCGCTGGGCGGGCGCACCGGGATCGCGCTGGGCGTCATGGACGACGCCGAATACGACGACGAGGAGGTGCAGGTGCCGCAGAACGCAAGCATCGTGCTGTTCACCGACGGCGTGACGGAGGCGAACGCCCCCGACATGACGATGTTCGACGAGGTGCGGCTGGAAGCCGCCCTGGGCGACCTGGCCCGTGAGGGCCCGGAGGGGACGGTCGTCGCGATCCAGGACGCCGTGCGCCGATTCGCCGACGGGGCGGAGCAGGCGGACGACATCACGGTGCTGGCCGCGCGCTGGCTGGGCCCGGCGGCTTCTGGCGCGGCCCCCGTCGCGGCCCCCGTTTCGGCTCCCGTTGCGGCCCCCTTTGCGGCCCCCTTTGCGGACCGTCTTCCTGCCCGGCCCGAAGTTTGATAGCGCTGCCCCACACGCGATCGAGGAGCGGGCATGGACGTCGAGAGAACGAGCGTCGGCGAGGTGCAGGTCTTCCGCATCGCCGGCCGGCTGGACAGCGGCACCAGCCCGGCCTTCGAGGCGCAGGTGCTGTCCGTCATCCGCCCCGGCGCCAACCGCGTCGTGCTTGACTTCACCCGCGTCGACTACGTGTCTTCGGCCGGGCTGCGCGTCGTGCTGCTGGCGGCGAAGCAGACGCGCGCCACGCAGGGCGGCTTCGCCATCTTCGGCATGGCGCAGCCGATCCACCACGTGTTCCAGATGTCCGGGTTCGCCCGCATCATCGCCCTGTTCGACACGGAAGCCGAGGCGGTCGCCTCGGCCGGCGGCGGCTGAACGGGGTGGCCGCGCCCCCGGCCACGCTGCGCCTCGTGATCCCCAACCGGATCGAGGACCTGGCCGCGGGGATGGATGCGGCCGAGGCGTTCCTGGCGGCATGGTCGGTCGATCCCGGCGACGGCGCGCAGGTGATGATCATGCTGGACGAGGTCGCGTCCAACATCATCAAGGCGGCCTGGCCGGGCGGCGGCGCGCACGAGTTCACGGTCGAGCTGCGGATGGGGCCGGACCTGGCGCTGGAGCTGGTCGCGATCGACGACGGGGTCGCGTTCGACCCGACGAAGGCGCCGCCGCCGGACCTGGATCTGAGCCTCGACGACCGTGAGCCGGGGGGACTCGGGTTGTTCATGGTTGGCGAGATGAGCGACGGGATGGAATACGCCCGGGTGGATGGCTGCAACCGGCTGCACGTGACGAAGCGGCTGCAGCGGGTGGCGGAGCAGCCGGTGCGATGACCGGGCACAGGCCGTCCGCGTGGGCCGCGGCCCTCCTTTTCCTTGCCGTTCCCGCGCACGCCCAGACCCCGCCCGACCTCGGCACCGTCGTGGTCCGCCTCCGCGCCGCCGGCATCGTGCCGCAGGACAGCGGCAGCAGCGTCACCCGGCTGGGGGGGCAATGGAGCAGCAGCAGCGCCGCCGCGGTGGATCTGGATGCGTCCGTGTTCCTCACGCCCAACATCGCGCTCGGGTTCGGCGCGGCGACCAGCCGGCACAGCTTCAAGCTCGACAATTCGGCGTTCGGGACCGTCCCGGTCGGCAGCGCGCGGCTGATCACGCCCAGCGTGACGCTGCAATACCACTTCGCGCCGGCCGCCCGGTTCAGCCCCTATGTCGGCATCGGCCCGGCCGCTGCCGTGCTCGTCGACCCGTCGCCGG
This sequence comes from uncultured Acetobacteraceae bacterium, assembly GCA_964246015.1. Taxonomy (GTDB): domain Bacteria; phylum Pseudomonadota; class Alphaproteobacteria; order Acetobacterales; family Acetobacteraceae; genus JBBROS01. The sequence continues at coordinate 32,400 of CAXTPG010000029.1, read as the reverse complement.
GCGGGACGCTGGTGGACACGCTGTACTTCGACAGCAAGGTGGGCGTCGCCTTCCAGGCCGGCATCGACATCAACCTGGGCGGCCCGTTCGTGCTGAACGCCGACGTGAAGCAGCTGCTTGTCCGCACCACCGCCTTCTCCCCACACCCCGGGCGGGTGCCGGTGGAGGCGCAGGTGAAACTGAATCCCACCATCTTTGGCCTGGGCCTGGGCCTTCGCTTCTAGGCGCCGGCGTGCCATCCTCACGGCCTCGGGAGGATCGTTCGATGACGCCTGCACGCCTGGTCGGTTTCGGTGCCCTTCTGGCTGCGGCGGCGTTGCCGGGCTGCAAGGAGGAGAACACCTTCCGCGCGCCCCCGCCGCCCAAGGTGGGCGTGGCCGCGCCGATCAAGCAGGAGGTGGTGCGGTATTTCGAGGCGACGGGCGCCGCCAGCGCGGTGAACAGCATCGACCTGGTGGCCCGCATCCCCGGCTACCTGTTCGACGTGAAATACACCGACGGGCAGTTGATGAAGAAGGGCGACGACATCTTCATCATCGAGCCCGCGCCGTATCAGGCGAAGCTGCAGCAGGCGCAGGCGACGCTGGCCGGCGCGATCGCGCAGTTCACGAACGCGGACGCCGAGCTGGGCCGGCAGTCGCAGCTGGGTCAGCGGGACTTCTCGTCCCGCGCGCAGGTGGACCAGTCCCGCGCCAAGCGCGACACGTCGGCCGCCGACGTCGACAAGGCCCGGGCGGATTTGCAGACGGCCGCGATCAACCTGTCCTACACCCATGTGACGGCGCCGTTCGAGGGCGTGGTGTCGGCGAAGCTCGCCTCCGTCGGCGACCTGGTCGGCGTCACGGGGGCGACCAAGCTTGCCACCATCGTCCAGCTCGATCCCATCTACGTCACGTTCAACGCGGGCGAGCGGGACGTGCTGGCGATCCGCGCGGCGCTGGCGCGGGCGGGGCGGACGGACATCGACCTGACGAAGGTGCCGATCGAGGTTGGTTTGGCGAACGAGGACGGGTTCCCGCACAAGGGCACGCTGGATTACGTGGCGCCGGGCGTCGATCCGGTGTCCGGCACGCTGCAGGTGCGCGGGGTCCTGGCCAACACCGACCGGTCCGTTCTGCCGGGCATGTTCGCGCGCATGCGGGTGCCGTTGCGCCGTCAGGCCGACGCGCTGCTGGTGCCCGATTCCGTGCTGGGCAGCGACCTGGGTGGCCGTTACGCCCTGGTCGTCAACAAGGATGACGTCGTCGAGCAGCGGCGGGTCAAGCCCGGTCCCCTGGTCGGCTCGCTTCGCGTGATCGAGGAAGGCTTGAAGGCCGACGACCGGGTGATCGTGTCGGGCAACCAGCGCGCCGTGCCAAGTCTGAAGGTGTCCCCCACCGCCGCCACCATCGCCCAAGCGCAATAGGGCCGCGCCGATGATCGCCGCCTTCTTCATCAACCGGCCGGTGCTGGCGAACGTGCTCGCCGTCGTGTTCGTGCTGCTGGGGGGCGTGGCGCTGTTCACGCTGCCGATCAGCCAGTATCCGGACGTGGTGCCCCCCACCGTGCAGGTGACGGCGCGCTACCCCGGCGCCAACGCGCAGGCGGTCATCGACAACGTCGCGCTGCCGATCGAGCAGCAGGTGAACGGCGTCGAGCGCATGATCTACATGCAATCGACCAGCACGGCCGACGGCAGCTACACGCTGACGGTCACGTTCGACATCGGCACCGACCTCGATTTCGCGCAGGTGCTGGTGCAGAACCGCGTCGCCGCCGCCATGAGCAGCCTGCCGCAGGCGGTGCAGGCGCAGGGCGTCACGACGCAGAAGAAGAGCACGGCGATCCTGCAGATCATCACGCTGACCTCGCCGGGGCGCGTGAACAACGATTTGTACCTCAGCAACTACGCGACGATCAGCCTGAAGGACGAGCTGTCGCGCATCCCGGGCGTGGGCAACGTGACGGTGTTCGGCGCCGGGTCGTATGCGATGCGGATCTGGATGGATCCGGGGGCGTTGCAGGCGCGCGGGCTGGTGCCGTCGGACGTGATCGCGGCGATCCAGGCGCAGAGCAAGCAGGTGACGGCGGGCCAGGTGGGCACGCCGCCGACGCCGTCCGGGCAGGATTTCCAGTACACGGTCAACGTCGCCGGGCGGTTCGACGACGTCGACGAGTTCCAGGACATCGTCGTGAAGTCGGCGACCGCGTCGGGCGGGAAGCTGGTGCGGGTGCGGGACGTGGCGCGCGTGGAGCTGGGGGCGAAGAGCTACGGCCAGACCTTCACGACCAACGGGGAGCCGGCGGCCGGGTTGGCCATCTTCCAGTCGCCGGGCGCCAACGCGCTGAACGTCGCGAAGGCGGTGAAGGCCAAGATGACGCAGTTGCGGGGCGCGTTCCCGCAGGGCGTGGAGTATGCGATCCCGTTCGACACGACGGGCTTCGTCACCGCCTCGATCGACGAGGTGTATTCGACCCTCGTGGAGGCCGCGGTGCTGGTGCTGCTGGTGATCCTGGTGTTCCTGCAGGATTGGCGCGCGACCTTGGTGCCGGCGACGACGGTGCCCGTGACCATCATCGGCGCGTTTGCGGCCATGGCGGCGCTGGGGTTCAGCATCAACCTGTCGACGCTGTTCGCGATCGTGCTGGCGATCGGGATCGTGGTCGACGATGCGATCGTCGTGGTGGAGGGCGTCATCCACTACATCGAGAAGGGCATGACCAGCCACGACGCGTCCATCAAGGCGATGGGGGAGCTGCTGGGGCCCATCATCGGCATCACGCTCGTGCTGATGGCGGTGTTCATCCCGGCGGCGTTCCTGCCGGGTCTCACGGGCAAGATGTATGCGCAGTTCGCGCTGGTCATTGCCGCGACCGCCATCATCAGCGCCATCAACGCGGCGACGTTGAAGCCGACGCAGTGCGCGCTGTGGCTGCGCGCCTCCACCCCGCCCGAGAAGCGCAACTGGTTCTATCGCGGGTTCAACCGGCTGTACGACCCGGTCGAGCGCGCCTATACCCGCCTGATCGGCCGCATGGCGCGGGCCAGCCTGCTGATGGCCGTGTTCGCGCTCGTGCTGATCGTGCTGGGTGGCATCGGGATCGCGCGCGTGCCCGGCGCGTTCCTGCCGGTCGAGGACCAGGGCTACTTCCTGATCGCCGTGCAGTTGCCGGACGGCGCGAGCCTGGAGCGCACGCAGCGCGTGATGGCCGAGGTGACGAAGATCGCGCAGGAGACGAACGGGGTCGAGACGGTCGTGTCCATCGGCGGCGTGTCGGCGCTGGACAACAACGTGACGCTGGCGAACGGCGGCGTCGCCTATGTCGTGCTGAAGGACTGGAGCGTCCGCAAGTCGCTGCCCGCGCGCATCATCAACGCGGACCTGACCCGCAAGCTGGAGCTGGTGGCCGACGCCGAGGCCTTCCTGCTGGTGCCGCCGCCCATCCAGGGCATCGGCAACGCGAACGGCTTCACGATGCAGCTGGAGCTGCGGGACGGCACGTTCGACTACGCGCGGCTGCAGGCGATGACGCGCAACATGCTGGAGGTGGCGGGCACGCAGTCCGGGTTGCAGAAGCTGCGGACGTCGTTCCGGGCGGAGGCGCCGCAGCTCGACGTCACCGTCGACCGCAGCAAGGCCGAGACGCAGCGGGTCAGCGTCGGCGACGTGTTCGGCGTGCTGAGCGCCTACATGGGGTCGAGCTACGTCGACCAGTTCACGAAGTTCGGGCGCACGTTCCAGATCTACGTGCAGGCGGATGCGACGTTCCGTCTTCGGCCCGAGGACATCGCCAAGCTGTATGTGCGGAACCGCGACAACATCATGATCCCGCTCTCGTCACTGGTGGACGTGAAGCCGGCGATCGGGCCGTCGCTGGTGAGCCTGTACAACCTGTATCCGACGGCGAGCCTGGTCGGCAGCGCGGCCGGGGACACCAGCAGCGGCCAGGCGATCTCGTTGATGGAGCAGATGGCGGCGCAGAACCTGCCGCGCGGCACCGGCTATGACTGGACGGCGATGTCGTTCCAGGAGAAGGCGGTGGGGTCGCAGATCTACTTCGTCTTCGCGCTGGCGATGCTGCTGGTCTACCTGGTGCTGGCCGGGCAGTACGAGAGCTGGATCGCGCCGCTGGGCGTCATCCTGTGCGTGCCGCTGTCGTTGCTGGGACCCGTGATCGCGCTGGGGGTCACGGGGATCGCGAACAACCTGTACGTGCAGATCGGGCTGGTGCTGCTGATCGCGCTGTCGGCCAAGAACGCGATCCTGATCGTGGAGGCGGCGCGGGAGCGGCGGCAGCACGGGGCCAGCATCCTCGATGCCGCGATCGGGGCCGCGCAGGTGCGGTTCCGGCCGATCATCATGACGTCGTTCGCGTTCATCCTGGGCGTCGTGCCGCTGGTGATCGCGACCGGGGCCGGGGCGAATGCGCGGCGGTCGCTGGGGATCACGGTGTTCAGCGGCATGCTGGCCAGCACGCTGCTGGCGGTGCTGTTCGTGCCCAGCTTCTTCGTGCTGATGCAGCGGCTCGAGGAACGGCTGCTGAAGAAGAAGGCCGTGCTGCCGGCCGACATGCACGGCGCGAAGCCGGCGGAGTAGCGCGTGCGCCCGCGCGCCACCCCGCTGCCGGAGCCGGTGCCCGTCGCGGTGGCGATCGGCGCCGAGATCGGCATGCTGCGCCGGGGCCTGGCCTTGACGTCCGCGGCGCTGGCACGCAAGGCCGGCATCTCGGCCGCCATGCTGTCGCGGATCGAGGCCGGGACGACCTCGCCGTCCCTGACGACGGTGACGGAGATCGCCCGTGCGCTCGGCGTCCCCGTCGCCCGGCTGTTCGCGTCCCACGACCAGCAGCGCGACTGCTCGCTGGTGCGCGGCGGGGAGGGTGTGAAGGTCGATCGGCACGGCAGCCGCAACGGCCACCGCTACGAGCTGCTGGGCCACTCGTTGACGGGCGGGATCTTCGTCGAGCCGTACCTCGTGACGCTCGATGCCGATGCGGGCCCGCACGCGAGCTTCCAGCACGCCGGCGTGGAGTTCGTGCACGTCCTGGCGGGCCGGATGGAGTACCGCTTCCAGGACGAGACGTTCGAGCTTCGGCCAGGCGACTCCCTGCTGTTCGACTGCAACGGCCTGCACGGGCCCGAGCGGCTGGTCGAGCGGCCCATCGTGTATTTGTCGGTGGTGATCACCCTTCGCAGTTGAATTGCATACGATGCAATTAGATTGAATATAAGTTGACGCTGCCGTGGTTTTCCGGTGATCCTCGGGCCGCACCGATCCGGAGCCGCACATGTCGCCCGCACCAGCCCCGACCCGCCTGGTATCGCGCCGCCGCTGCCTTCTGGGGGGCATGGCCGTCCTGGGGGCGCCTTACGTGGCGCGGGCGCAGAGCCCGGCGAAACTTCGCATCGCGACCGAGGGCGCCAACCCGCCCTGGAACTACGTGACCCCGCAGGGCCAGGTCGCGGGCCTGGATGTCGAGATTGCGACGGAACTGTGCAAGCGGATGGGAACGGCGTGCGAGGTTTCGGCGCAGGCGTGGGACGGCATCATCCCGGGGCTGATCGCGAACCGCTTCGACGCCATCGTCGCGGGCATGGCGATCACCCCTGCCCGGGCCGAGCGGGTGGCGTTCACGACGCCGTACCGCAAGATCATCTCGGCCTTCATCACCCGGAAGGGCACGACCCTGGACACGGGGCCGGAGGGTCTTCGCGGCAAGCGGATCGGGGTGCAGCGCGGCGCGTCGCAGCACATCTACCTGCAGAACGCGGGGTATGAGAAGACGGCGACGATCGTGCTGTATGACACGGTGGGCGGGCCGGAGCTGGATTTGGCCACGGGCCGGGTCGATCTGATCATCATGAACAAGGTGACGGCGTTCCTGGGCCTGATGAAGCGGCCCGAGGGGGCGGGGCTGGCCTTCGTGGGACCGGATTACGGGGGCGGCGTGTTGGGCGAAGGCGCCGGGATCGCGCTGCGCAAGGAGGATACGGCGCTGCTGGCGCGGTTCAACGCGGTGATCGCGGACATGAAGGCGGATGGTTCGTTGTCCGCCATCTACGACAAGGCCATCCCTTTCCCGATGGTGTAGCCGGGGCATTCCGGCGTGGGACCGGGCGATTGGTTCGGCGGCTTTGCCGAGCAGTTCCTGCGGGGTGCGGGGCTGACCGTGGCACTTGCCGCGTGCGCGTTGATCGCGGGCAGCACGCTGGGTTTGATGTTCGCCGGCGTTCAGCTTCGCGGTGGACGGGCGGGGGGCTTCGTCCGGGGCTTCACGACGGTGGCGCGCGGCGTGCCCGACCTGCTGGTGATCTTCGTGATCTACTATGGCGGCACGATCGGGTTGTCGCAGGTGCTGGGCCGGCCGATCGACGTGGACCCGTTCACGGGCGGGGTCGCGGCGCTCGGGTTGGTCGCGGGCGCGTACCTGGCGGAGATATTCCGTGGCGCGATCCAGTCGGTCCCAAGGGGACAGGCCGAGGGCGCGTCGGCGCTCGGCCTGTCGCCGGGGCAGGCGTTCCGGCTCGTCGTCCTGCCGCAGGCCTGGCGGCTTGCGCTGGCGCCGTTCGGGAACCAGGCGATCATCCTGACGAAGCAGACGTCGCTCGTGTCCGTCGTCGGGCTGGAGGAGATCATGCGCAAGGCGAACGTGGCCGCCGGCTATACGCGGGAGCCGTTCACGTGCTTCGCCGCCGCTGCCGCCATGTATCTGGTCATCACGGGGGCGATGACGGTGGCGCTGCGGTTGGCCGAGCGGCGGGCGGCCCGCGGCATGGCGCGCTGAACGATGGTGGACCTGGTCCGCACCAGCGTGCCCCGGCTGCTGGAAGGCATGCAGACGACGATCCTGCTGACGGCCGCGACGCTGGTGCTGGGCCTCGTCCTCGCCTGCCTGGTGGCGGCCGCGCACACGGCGCGGCGGGCCTGGCTGCGCTGGGCGGCGGAGGGCTACATCCTGTTCTTCCGCGGGACGCCGGCGCTGGTGCAGGTGTTCCTGCTGTATTACGGGGCCGGGCAGTTCGCCGCGGTGCGGGATTCGGTGCTGTGGACGGTGCTGCGGGAGCCGTTCTGGTGCGCGGTCATCGCGCTGGGCCTGAACTCCGGGGCGTATGTCGGGCGCATGCTGTCCGGCGCGCTCAAGACCCTGCCGCGCGGCCCGGTGGAGGCGGGGTCGGCGCTGGGCCTGTCCGCGTGGGGGGCGATGCGGACCATCAAGGCGCCGCTCGTCGCCCGGGCGATCCTGCCGGCCTACTGCAACGAGGTCATCCTGACGTTGAAGGCGACGTCGCTGGCCAGCACGATCACCATCCTGGAACTGACGGGCACCGCACGCAGCATCGTCGCCGAAACCTACGCCCCGTTCGAGGTGTTCGCCCTCGCGGGCGTGATCTACCTCGCCCTCAACGTCGTCATCACCCGGCTGTTCGACGCCCTGGAGCGGGCGTGGCGGATCCCGGGATGACGCGCCGGAGACTGTCTGCATGAAGCGTTTCGTCACCCTGGGGCCCGGCACCAACCACGACGTGGTGGCCCGGCGGTACCTGGACTTTCACGGGGTCGACGACTCCGTCCTCACGTTCGTGCCGACGCCGGAGGAGGGCGTGGACGCCGTCCTGGACGGCCGCGCGGACTACCTCGTGCTGTGCAGCGTGCACCCGGACGCCGCGGGGATCACGGGACGGCATCATCGCCGCGTGTTCATCGTCGACACGTTCCTGTCCGCGAGCAAGCCGCTCGCTGTCCTGACCCGGGCCGAGGTCGCGCACCCGCGGCGCCTGGGCCTGTTCGCCCCGACCCGGGACTATGTCGACACGTCGCCCTGGCCGGAGGTCATGTCCGAGACCGAAGGGTCGATCGTGCGCGTGTGGCAGGGGCTGCGCGACGGCGCCTATGATTCGGCGCTGGTCTACGAGGCCTATGCGGACGAGCATCCCGGGCGGTTCCGGGTGGATGCGGCCGTCGGCTCTCCGGTGGATGCCTGGGTGGTGTTCGGCCGGCACGCGATCCCCGGGGACGGGTTTTCTGCGTGCCGGGACAGCGCCGTGGGGCGGGCGTTGGCCGCCTGATCGCGCCGTGCCAAGCTGCGCGCGACGGCGCAGCGAACGACGCCGTCGGACAGGGGGACCCTCCATGCGCATCCTGCTGACGCTGTTGCTGTTGGCCGCCCTCGTCGCGAGCGTCGCGGCGCAGGCCGAGGAGCGGGCGCCGCTGACGCTGCGCGACTTCGGCTCGTTCCATGTGGGCGGCCGGGCGGTCGAGATCGCAGGCCAACCGGTCAAGGAGGTGCTGCTGACGCCGGGCGGCGCACCGGTGAAGGTGGACCCGAACGGGACGTATTTCGTCGAGCAGGTCTATGTGCAGTATTTCCTGCCGGCCGAGCGCCGGGGCGCCGTCCCGCTGCTGATGTGGCACGGCGGGGGCCTGTCCGGCGTCAGCTACGAGACGACGCCCGATGGCCGGCCCGGCTGGCTCGACTACTTCGTCCGGCAGGGCTGGGACAGCTACGTCAGCGACGCGGTCGAGCGCGGCCGCTCCGGCTTTCCGCCGCCGGGCGTGTTCGAGGGCGAGCCGATGTTCGTCGCCCGCGGCCGGCCGTTCGAGCAGTTCCGCATCGGCGCCACCGGAAGCTGGAACGGCAACCCGGCGACCAGCCCGACGCTGCCGGGCAGCCAGTTCCCGACCGACGGCTACGACAACTTCATCCGCCAGGCCTCGCCCCGCTGGATCACGACGGACGAGGCGATCCTGCGCGGCTACATCGCCGAGATCGACCGGGTCTGTCCCTGCGTGATCCTGTTCCACAGCCAGGCGGGGCAGTTCGGCTTCCGCGCGGCGCAGGCCCGGCCCGATAAGATCCGCGCGCTGGTCGCGGTCGAGCCTTCGGGCTTCGGCCGTCCCGCCGATGCCGCCGTGCTGAAGGGGATCCCGACGCTGGTCGTGTACGGCGACTTCATCGACCAGGACCCGCGCTGGCCCACCATCCGCGGCAACGGGCTGAAATGGGTGCAGGCGCAGAAGGATGCGGGCGGCGACGTGGAGGTGCTGCAACTGCCGGAGCGGGGGATCCGCGGCAACAGCCACATGGTGATGATGGACCGCAACAACCTGCAGGTGGCCGGCGTGATCCAGGAGTGGCTGCGGGGCAAGGGCCTGGCGAAGTAACCCCCGACTTCAAACCGTCACTGTCCCCGCCGCGGGACCGCTTGCAAGGTGCGCCCCCGAACGGATCGGGGACCCCCTTCTCATGCGCATCGCCGTCCTGGCACTCGGCCTGCTACTGTCGGCGCAGGCGTCGCTGGCCCGCGACCTTGTCATCTACGACGCGAGCGACAGCGTCAGCACCCCGCTGATCGCGGCGTTCAAGCAGAAGCACCCCGGCATCGACGTCCGCACCGTGTCCGGGTCCACCGGCCCGATTGCCGAGCGCGCGATCGCCGAACGCGCCCGCCCGCAGGCCGATGTCGTCTACCTCGTGAACAACGTGGCGCTGGAGCAGTTGAAGCAGGCCGGCGTGTTCGAGCCCTATGCGCCGCAGGGCAGCAAGGTCGCCCCCGCGTTCCGCGAGCCCGACGATTTCTACACGACGTATTTCGCGACCACGATGTGCATGCTGGTCAACACGCAGCGCCTTCTGGAGCGGAAGCTGCCCATGCCGGTGACGTGGGAGGACCTGATCAAGCCGGCCTACCGGAACGAGGTCGCGATGCCGTCGCCCCTGAAATCCGGCACCGGGCTCGTCTTGCAGGCGACGTTCGTCGACGCCTTCGGCTGGAACTTCGTCGAGAACCTGCACCGCAACATCCGCCAGTACAGCGACGGCGGCTCCGGCGGCGCGCAGATGGCTGCGACCGGCGAGGTGGCGGTGGGCCTGACGTTCGACACGACGTGCAACGAGATGAAGGCGGCCGGCCGGCCGGTGCAGGTCGTGTATGGCCGCATCACGCCCAACACGCGGGAGGGCGGGGGCCTGGTGTCCGGCGCGCCGCACCCGGCCGAGGCGAAGCTGTTCCTGGACTTCATGGCGAGCGAGGACGCGGCGCGGGTGCTGTCGAAGCTGGTCGGCGCCACGGCCGTGCCAGGTTTCGGGCTGGTGGACCTGGCGCAGGTGACGCTGTGGGACATGCGCCGGCCCATGGACCCCGCCGCGTTCCGGCGGGAGTTCACCGAGCGGTTCCAGCGCTGACGCACCCGCCCGAGCGTCTGCGGTTCGACGCGGTCAGCAAGGCGTTCGGCGGCGCCCGGGCGGTGGACGGGGTCAGCCTGTCGATCGCCGCTGGGTCGTTCGTGACGCTGCTGGGGCCGTCCGGGTGCGGCAAGACGACACTGCTGCGGATCGCGGCCGGGTTCACGGCGCCGGATTCGGGCCGGGTGCTGCTGGATGGCGTGGACGTCACCGCTTCGGCCCCGGGCGCGCGGGGCATGGGGTTCGTGTTCCAGTCCTATGCCCTGTTCCCGACGCAGACGGCGGCGGCCAACATCGGCTTCGCGCTGCGGGTGGCGGGGCTGGGGCGCCGGGCCGTCGAGGCGCGGGTGCGGGACGTCGCGGCGCTGGTGGACCTGGCGCCGCTGCTCGGCCGCTATCCGCACGAGCTGTCGGGCGGGCAGCAGCAGCGCGTGGCGCTCGCGCGGGCATTGGCGCCGGAACCGCGGGCGCTGCTGCTGGACGAACCGCTCTCGGCGCTCGATGCGCGCATCCGGGTGCGGCTCCGGGGCGAAATCCGCGCCATCGTCGACCGGCTGGGCATCACCGCGCTGTACGTGACGCACGACCAGGAGGAGGCGCTGGCGATCTCCGACCGCATCGTGGTGATGCGCGCGGGCGGGATCGAGCAGGAGGGGCCGCCGGCCGCGATCTACCAGCGCCCCGCCAGCCGGTATGTCGCGGAGTTCGTGGGCGAGGCCCGGCTGATCGAGGCGGCGGCGCGGGACGGCCGGGCCTGGGCCGGCGGGCTGGCCTGGGGCGACGCGCCGGGCACGCTGGTCGTGCGGCCGGAGACGCTGGTGCTGTGCGATGCGGGGCAGGGCGCCCCGGCGCTGGTGCGGGCCGCGAGCTTCCTGGGCGCCGTGCTGCGCCTGGAGCTGGGGCTGGAGGATGGCGTCACGGTGCTGGCCGACATCCCGGCCACGCCCGACGCCGCTCTGCCGCAACCCGGCGAGACCGTGTTCGTCCGCGCGGCGGTCCCGCCGTGGCGCCTGCCGTGAGGCGGGGCCTGCCCGGCGGCCTCGTGACCGGTCTGGTCGCGCTGCTGGTGGCCGTGTTCATCGCCTGGCCCATCGGCGCCGTGCTGCGGCAGAGCGTCGTCATCTCCGGCCCTTTGCCGGAATGGCGGTTGAAGGAGATCACGGTCCAGGCGCTGGACCTGCTGCCGGCCGAACGCCGCCAGGCGGCGCTCGACCGCTGGGCGGCGTCGGCGACGCTGAAGGAGCGGTTGGAGGCGCAGGCGGCGGCCTTCCGCATGACCGGGATGGCGCCGCCCTGGGACCTGACCGCCGCGTTCGACCGGCAGGAGACGGAGGCCGCGGCCGCCCTGGTCCGCCTGCCCGGCGACCGGCGCGATGCGGTGCTGGCGGAGGTGCCGGTCGCGACCGTGTTCCTGCACCGCCGGGTCGCGCTGGCGTTCCTGGTGCGCGGGCCGCTGGGGCCCGAGGCGTTCGAAACGCTGCGGGCCGGCACGCAGGAGCGGATCGGCCTCGACCACTATCTGGCGCCCTGGCGGGACCCCTATCTGCGCCGCGCCGCGCTGAACAGCCTGGCCTATGCCGGCGCGTCCGCCCTTTTGACGACGCTGCTCGCCTTCGCGCTGGCGTTCGCGGTGAACCGCCGCGGGGTCGCCGTTCCGCAGGCGGTGCGGGCGCTGGTGCTGCTGCCGCTGGTGTCGCCGCCGACGCTGATCGCGACGGCCGCCATCATGCTGTTCGGCCGGCGCGGGCTGGTCACGTCCACCCTGCTGGACCGCACGCTGGGCTGGATCGACGCGGACGTGACCAACCTCTATGGCCCCGGCGGCGTCGTTCTGGCGCAGGTCATGTCCGCCATCCCGGCCGCGTTCATCCTGCTGGACAGCACGATGCGGCGGCAGGACGGGCGGGTGGAGGAGGCGGCGGCGATCCTGGGCGCATCGCGCGCCCGGGCCGTGTGGGAGGTGACGCTGCCGCTCGCCTGGCCCGGGTTGAAGCGCGCGCTGTCGCTGGCCTTCATCGTCAGCCTGACCGATTTCAGCAACCCGCTGCTGCTGTCCGGCCGCGACGTGCCGGTGATCGCGGGCGTGATCTACGACGAGATGACGGCGTTCCGGAACACGTCGCTGGCGGCGGCCTTGTGCGTCTGCCTCGTGCTGCCCGGCCTGCTGCTGTACCTGGGGCTGGAGCGGCTGGGCGGGCGGCGGCGCTACGACACGGGGCAGGGGACGGGCGGCGCGCCGGAGCTTGCGGTGCCGCGGGGCTGGCGGGCCGGGCTGGGCGCCTTGTGCGGGGGCGTGGGGCTGCTGGTGCTGCTGGTGTACCTGACCGTCGCGCTGGGGTCGGTGACGCGGGTCTGGGGCGTCGATTGGTCGCCGACGCTTGCGTATTTCACCGCCGCCGGCCTGGATGCCGGCGTGTCGGGCACCGGGTATGGCGGGTCCGACCGGGGGCTGGCGCTGGTGTGGGACAGTCTGAGCGTCGCCGCGCTGGCGGCGCCGGCGGGCGGGCTGCTGGGCGTCGTGATCGCCTTCGTGCTGGAACGGGTGCGGCCGCCGGGGGGCAGCGCGCTCGGGTTCCTGGCGCTGCTGCCGGCGGTGCTGCCGGGGCTGGTGTTCGGGCTGGGCTATATCCTCGCGTTCAACCTGCCCTTGGGCGTGCATGGGCTGGCGCTGACCGGCGGGTCCGGCATCCTGGTGCTGAACATCCTGTTCGGGCACATGTTCGTCGCCATCCTGGCCGGCCGCGCCGCCCTGTCCCGCGCGGACCCTGCGCTGGAGGAAGCGGCCGAGGGGATGGGCGCCGGCCTGCTGCGCCGTTTCGTGCTCGTCACCCTGCCCACGCTGCGGACGGCGTTCCTGCTGGGCACGCTGTATGTGCTGGTGCACGGGATGACGACGCTGTCCTCGGTCATCTTCCTGGTCAGCGGCCGGCACAAGCTGGCGTCGGTCGCGATCTTCAACCAGGCGGCGAGCGGCGAATACGGCTATGCGGCGGCGAAAAGCGTTGGGATCATCGGGATATCGGGGGTGGCCATGGGGTTGATGCTCTGGATCGAACGCACGCGGCGGCGGGCGTGAGCGACCTGGTGGCGCGGGACGCGGCGGCGTTCTTCCATCAGGAGGGATCGTCCCCCTGCCTCGCGGCGCTGCGGGCGATCGGCGGCATCTGGCTCGAGGATACGGACGGCCGGCGGCTGATCGACTTCCACGGCAACACGACGCACCATGTCGGCCACGCGCATCCACGGCTGATCGCGGCCATGAAGGCGCAGCTCGACACGCTGGCCTTCTGTCCCCGGCGCTTCACGAACGAGCCGGCGGTGGAGCTGGCCGAAACGCTGCTCGCCCGCTGGCCCGGCCCGCCCGCCCGGGTGCTGTTCGCCACCGGCGGCACGGACGCGATCGAGATCGCGCTGAAACTCGCCCGCGTCGCGACCGGCCGGCACGAGACGGTGAGCTTCGAGGACAGCTATCACGGCGACGGGCTGGGCGCGCTGGGGCTGAAATCCGCGCACCTGGACGCGCGGCTGGGGCCGCTGCTGCCGGGGCGGCACCACGTGACGCCCTATTGGCGGGACCCGGGCCGCACGCTGCGGGAGATCGGGGCCGCGCTCGCGGGCGGCCGGGTGGCGGCGGCGATCGCGGAGCCGATGCGCTCGTCCTGCCACGTGCCGCCGCCGGGGCTGTGGCCGGCGGTGCGGGCGCTGTGCGACGCGCATGGGACGAAGCTGATCTTCGACGAGATCCCGAGCGGCCTGGGCAAGACCGGCCGGTTCTTCGCGTTCGAGCATTTCGGCGCCGTGCCGGACGCGGTGGTGCTGGGGAAGGCGCTGGGCGGCGGCATCGTGCCCATTGCCGCCGTCATCGCCGATGCGCGGCTGGACGTGGCGCCCGAGTTGCGGCTGGGCCACTACACGCACGAGAAGAACCCGCTGACCTGCCGCGCCGCGCTGGAGACGCTGCGGATCATCGCCGATGAGGGGCTGGTCGCCCGGGCGGCTTCGCTGGGCCCGGTGTTGTCCGCCGCCTTCGCCCCGCACGGCCGGGGCGCGCCGCGCGGCCTTGGTCTGCTGCAGGCGTTGCCCGTTCCCGGCGATGCGCGGGCGGTGGTGGCGGCGTGCCGGGCGGCCGGGCTGTCGACGACGACGAAGGAGGGCGGCGCGATCGGGCTGTCCCCGCCGCTGACGATCACGGCGGAGGAGATCGGCCGGGCCGCTACGATGCTCGGGGAGGTGCTGCGGACGGTGGGGCCGGGTAGCGCTGGCTGAGCGAGACCAGGTCGGGCGCGGCGTGGGCTGCCGGGATGTCCGCGACCTTGCGCGCGAGGACCCAGGACATGCCGTAGACGGGGTTGAGCGGGGTCTGGTTGAAGTGCGCGCTGCTTTTGTCCCGCGCATACGCGGCCATCGGGAAGGCCATGCCGGCCTCGATGGGCGCGAACCCGTGCACCGGGCCGAACAGGACCTTCAACGCCTCGTCGCTGAAGCGGAAGAAGTCGTTCGGCTGCTCGTGGACCGGCCAGCATTGGTGGGTGCGGTGGAACACCAGGCCGCCCGTGCGCAGGGCGCGGTTCATCTCGGCGGCGGCCAGCCACGGCATGGCCAGGTGCTCCATCACCGCCGAGGAGAAGATGGCGTCGAAGGCGTCCGGCCCCACGATCGCCGACAGCGCATGCACGTCGCCGACGACATCGACGCCGGGCGCGGCGTGGATGTCCATTCCGGTGAAAGCCACGGCGTGCGGAAACTCGTCCCTGAGGTCGACCGAACTCATGGCGACCAGGCGGGACCCGACTTCGAGCACCGCAAGGCGGCGCTCGTTGACCTCGTCCTTGAATCGCTGCCAGGCGGCGGCGGCGCGTGCGGCGAGGGCGGCCTCGCTGCCCCAGGCGAACGTGTCGTCCGCCTCGTGCCCGGCCAGTTCCGCCGTCGCTTCGTGCACGGCGCCGTCCGACGCTTCGACCAGCAGGCGCAGGCTGCAGCCCGCCTGGTGCGGCAGGTGCACCGCGAACCCGGCGCGCGCGGCGCCCGCGGGGAGCATCGGGTAGTGCGGCAGCAGATCGGGGCGGGCGAAGAAGGTTTCGATGCGGACGGGCGGGCCCTCGTCCTGCAGGAACGACGCCGCCTGGACGTCGAGGGTGTAGGCGTGGAACCAGCCTTGGACGTAGCACCCCCCGCCCTCCCGCCAGAAACGATCGATCGACAGCAGGGCGGTCCCGGGCGCCACGGGGCTACCGGGCCGTCCGCGCGATGTCGTGGTACTCCGCGTTCGGCATCATATCGACGCCGTGGGCCACGCGGTTCGTGTAGTTGAAGAAGGCCGCGACCTCGGTGATGTCGAAGATGTCGGCGTCCGTGAAGCCGACGTCGCGCAATGCCTGCCGCTCGGGGGCGCCTACCCGGTGGGGGGCTTCGGTCAGCAGCTGCGAAAAATCCAGCATGGCGCGCTGCCGGGGCGGCAGGTCGGCGACGCGGTGGTTGAAGGCCATCATCTCGCCGAGCTGGGGGTCGCCGGACAGCTTGCGGACGGCGGCGCCGTGGGCGACCAGGCAGTAGTAGCAGCGGTTCCAGGACGACACGGCGACGGCGATCATCTCCCGCTCCAGCTTGCTGAGGCCGGAGGGCGCCAGCATCAGCTCGTCATACAGGCGGACGAAGTTGCGGAGCTTTTCGGGGCGCAGCAACCAGGCGCGCAGCACGTTGGGCACGAAGCCCAGCTTGTCGCGGCACTTCTGGAAATAGGGGCGCAGCTCCTCGGGCAGCGTCGCCTCGTCGGCGTCGGCGAGGGCGGTGATGTGGGTGGGTTGGGGCATTTTCGTCAGGCCTCCAGCGCGCGGGCGCGTTCGCGCAGCACGAATTTCTGCATCTTGCCGGTGCTGGTCTTGGGCAGCGGGCCGAACACGACCGTCTTCGGCACCTTGAAGCGGGCCATGCGTTCGCGGCAGAAGGCGATGATCTCCCCGGGCGTCGCCGTGGCGTCGGGTTTCAGGGTGATGAAGGCGCAGGGCGTCTCGCCCCAGGTCGGGTCGGGCCGGGCCACCACGGCGGCTTCCAGCACGGCGGGGTGGCGATACAGCACGTCTTCGACCTCGATGGTCGAGATGTTCTCGCCGCCCGAGATGATGATGTCCTTCGAGCGGTCGCGGATCTCGGCGTAGCCGTTCTTGTGCCAGACGGCGAGGTCGCCGGTGTGGAACCAGCCGCCGGCGAAGGCCTCGTCGGTGGCGGCGGGGTTCTTGAGGTAGCCCTTCATGGTGATGTTGCCGCGCATCATTATCTCGCCCATCGTGCGGCCGTCCTGGGGGACGGGCGCCATGGTGGCGGGGTCGGCGACCATCAGGCCTTCCTGCACGACGTAGTTGACGCCTTGGCGGGCCAGCACGGCGGCGCGATCGGCCTCCGGCAGGGCGTTCCAGTCGTCGTTCCAGGCGCAGACGGTGACGGGACCGTAGGTTTCGGTGAGGCCGTAGACGTGGGTGATGTCGAAGCCGAGGCGGCCCATCCCCTCCAGCACCGCGGCCGGGGGGGCGGCGCCGGCGGTCATGACCTTCACGGGCTGGGCGAGGGGCTGCACGCCCTTGTGGTTCAGCACCATGCCCAGCACGATGGGCGCGCCGCACATGTGGGTCACGCCGTTCGCCGCGATGCTGTCCAGGATCGCGGCTGCCTCGACCCGGCGCAGGCACACGTTCGTCCCCGCCATGGCTGCGACGGTCCAGGGGAAGCACCATCCGTTGCAGTGGAACATCGGCAGCGTCCAGAGATAGACGGGGTGCTGCGCCATGCCCCAGGTGAGCGCGTTGCCGACGGCGTTCAGATAGGCGCCGCGGTGGTGATAGACGACGCCCTTGGGGTTGCCGGTCGTGCCGCTGGTGTAGTTGAGGGCGATGGCGTCCCACTCGTCGCCGGGCGGGACGGGGGCGAAGGCCGGGTCGCCGCTTGCCAGGAACGCCTCGTAGTCGATGCTGCCGACGGGTTCGTTCGTGGGCGCCAGGTGGTCGAGGATGTCGATGACGAGCAGGGGGACGACCGGCGCCGGGCCTTGCAACTGGGCGAGGGCGGCGCGGATGACGGGGGCGAACTCCCGGTCGACAAGCACGGCGCGGGCCTCGCCGTGGCCGAGGATGAAGGCGATGGCTGCGGCGTCCAGGCGGACGTTCAGCGCGTTCAGGATGCAGCCGGCCATGGGTATGCCGAAATGCGCCTCGACCATCGCGGGCGTGTTCGGCGCCATGACGGCGACGGTCTGGCCGGGAGCGACGCCGGCGTGGCGCAGCGCGGAGGCGAGGCGGCGGCAACGTTCGGCCGTCCGGGACCAGCTTTGGCGCATCGTGCCGTGGATGATGGCCGTGCGGTCGGGGAAGACCGCGGCGGTGCGGGCCAGGAAGCTGAGCGGGGTCAGGGCCGCGTAGTTGGCCGCGGTCTTGGGCAGGTCGAACATCTCAGAACCCGAACATGTGATCGAGGGAGAATGCGCCTTCGGCCTCGTCCATCAATCCGTGATAGCCGAACAGCCGGCAGCTGGGATCCCGCACGATGACGTAGCCGCGGTCGCCGGCCTGGTCGATCAGCGTGTCACCGAAGACGCGGTGCGGCCATACCATCGCGCTGCCGGAACATGCGATCGACAAGGGCCGCTCCGCGATCGGCTGCCCGGCGGCGTTGTGCAGGATCAGGGTCGTGGAGGAGCGGGGGTGCCACGCGGCGGAGGCCGGGTAGATGAGGCAGGCGAAGCTGCGGCGCTGGCCCATGCCCAGCTTCAGGAACAGCCGGGTCGACAGGCCGGGGGGCGGGCCGGAATAGCTTTGCGGCTCGTCGCGGTAGGTCATCGCGGTATTGTAGATGTGGGCGCCGAAGCTGCTTTCGGCCGCGTGGGGCGTCGTGCGGTGCTCGTAGCGGACCAGGCAGTGGAGCCAGCCGTCGGCGTCGCCGCCGTCGCGGAAATCGTAGGCGAGTTCGGCGTGGCCTTCCGCGATGTCGAATTCGGCCAGGTCCAGCGCCAGGTCGTGGCGGCGGGGCAGGTTGCCCAGGAAGCGCTCGGCGACCAGGCGGCCTTCCGGGTCGAAGACGTCCAGGCGGATGGGAAGGCTGGTCTGGCGTTCGGCCATGGGGGTGGGCAGGACGATGCTGCGGAAGGTGGCGCGCGGCAGGATGGGGAAGGGCAGCAGGTAGCCGCGGCCCAGCAGGTTCGACAGCGTCTTGATGCCGGGGTCGGGGCGCAGGTCCGCGCGTTCCACGTTCAGGTGGGCGATGCGGGTGCGGCCGGCGGCGGTCACCTCGTAGCGGGGACGGACGACGTGGCGGCCGGCGCGCAGCTCGATCTGCGCGGGCCAGCGGAGGCCGGGCAGGAGGCCGGCGACGTCGAGCGCCACGCTGGCGTAGGGGGGGACGTCCTCGTCGAGTGCCACGGGGTGGTCGGCGCCCATGCGGTCCAGCGTCACGGTGCCGGCCGGGATGGGGGCGGCGTGGCTGTTCTGCAGCCACAGGACGACGCGCTCGTCCGGCTTCGGGGCCGGCATCCCGGCGTAGCGGTCGCTGGGCCAGGCGTTCGCGTCGTGGGTGCAGGACAGGGTGCGTTCGTCGCCGGTGCCGTAGGTGTCGAGCGCGTATTTCACCACGTCGTGCCCGGCGGCGCCGATGGCGTGGATGAACAACTGGCCCTCGAACAGCGGCAGGCCGAAGCGGGCCCGCACCTCTTGGCTGTCGATCGCGAGGCCGGCGGCGCCCGGGTCCACGGCCTGCTCCCATTCCGCCAGCACGTGGCCGTCGGCGGCGAACAGCCGCAGCCACAGCCGCACCGGCCCGGCCCCGTAGCCCGACCAGTAGTTGGCGGTCACCAGCCGGGTGTGCAGGCCCCGCACGCCGTTCCCGGTATCGCGGAAGAAGGCGTAGTTGGTCGCGAAGTTGACGCGGTCCAGGTAGCGCTTCGGGTTGCTGAGCATCGCGTCCGGCAGGCGCGCGTCGTCGAGCGTCATCACCGCCATGCCGGCGGGCACGTGCGGCGCGATGCGGGCAACGATGCGCTGCGCGTCGAAGGCCGCGACCAGCAGGACGGGGCAGGACGAATGCGCGAGGTCCGTCAGCGCGCCCGCGGCGACGCCCGCACGCGGCTGGCCGAGGTGCTGGACGTCGTGGACGTAGGTCTCGGCGGGGGCCGGCATCGAAGGGTTCAGCGCCCAGAGCGCGTCGGCCACCCCGTCCGGGTCGTAGACGGCGAGCGGCCCGGCGGCGCGGATGCGGTCGGCGAGGCGCGCGGTGGCCTCGGCGGCCAGGGGATGGGCGAAGGCCTTGTAGAGGACGTTGCCGCCGGCGCGCGCGTCGAAGGTCTGGATGTTCAGCATCCGGACTTCCTACCCCAAACGGCTCCCGGCCTCTACAGGCCCAACCGGCGGCGCACCTCGGCCCCCGCCATCGGCGTGTCGTCGACGGATTCGACGGGCCACCAGGCGAAGCGGCCCTCGAAGGGGCGGATGCGGCCGTCATGCATCAGCAGGTCGTTGAACAGGCGGATGCGGCGGGACCGGCCGGGGAGCGGGGCCAGCAGCACGGGCGCGCGGGTCGCGACGGCTTCGGACACCATGGAGACGCTGTCCTCGGTCACGACGATCGCGTCGGCGAGGGCGATCATGCCGAAATAGGGGTTGTCGCCAACCAGGTCCCAGACCCAGCCGCCGAGGGGCGTCACGGCCTGGTCCAGCGCGGCCCGGACCTCGGGCGCGGTGCGGCGGGATGGGGTCAGCACCAGGCCCACCTTGTCGGCGCGCATCATGGCGGCGAGTTTCCCGCCGAGGGCGGTGGCGGCGGCGGTGTCGAGGCGGAAGCGGCCGTTGCTGCCGCCGACCAGCACCGCGACGAGGGGCCGGGGCAGGTGGGCGAGGCGGGGCGCCCAGGCGGCGGCCTCGGCGGCCAGGCGGGCCTGGGTGACGCGATGGAGGGCCGTGCGGGTGACGACGACGTTGGGGCCGGTGAGCCCGTCATGGCGGTTGACGACGACGACGTCGAAGCGGGCCGGGTCGATGCGGGGGTGCTGGATCTGCACGACGGGGCGGCCGGGGCGGCGCAGGGCGGCGGCGATGACGGCCGCGGTGCCGCCGGCGGCCAGGATGGGCTGGTCGGGGAGTTCGGGCAGGTCCACGGCGCGGAGGGGGGCGGGCCAGAGCCGTGCGGAGACCCAGCGCCAGGGTGCGCGGGCCTGCACGGGCAGCACGGTCGCGTCGAGGCCCGCGGCTTCGGCCAGGCCGATCGCCTGGGCCTGGAGGCCGGCGTAGGGCTCGGCGAGGATGGTGGCGCGGATCAGAACAGGCTGCTGAAGATGCCCTGGCGCTTGCGCTGGATGATGGGCGTGTCGCCGGCCTCGGGGCTTTGGCCGAGGGCGGCGTTCTGGCGCAGGCGGGCGGCCTCGCGCACGGGATCGACGGGGGTGCCGGGCGGGGGCGGGGCCTGCCAGAACATCAGCCGGTCCGTGAAGCTGCGGCTGGGCGTGTCCAGTGCGGCTTCCGAATCGACGCGGTTGCGGATGTCGGCGGGGGCCGCGCGGCCGGCGGCCGAGAGCAGGGCCTGCTGGCCGGGGGAGTTGTTGCTGCCGCGGGCCGGGGTGTTCAGCACGGTGTCGGGGGTCAGCACCGCTTCGGCCTGCTGGCGCTGCGTCAGCTCCTGCGGGCGGGTGGCGCCGGGGCGGGGGGCGCGGAGGGCGAAGTCGGGCGGCATGGACAGGGGGGCGCGGGTCGTGACCTGGAACTCGTCCGGGGCGTCGCGGGTCAGGCCGAAGGTGCGGGTCAGCTCGTCGCCGCTGCATGCGGCCAATCCGAGGATGACGGGCAGGATCAGGAGCGGTTTTCTGGACATGGCGCCTATTACCGCTGGACGCCGGGCGCCTGCAAGCGGCTTCGCGCGGGGCGCAGCCCGTCCAGCACCAGCGCCGCGACGCCGCAGACGATCGCGGCGTCGGCGATGTTGAACACGTACCAGGACCAGCCCCAGGCATGGGCGTGCAGGAAGTCGACGACGGCGCCGAACCGGATGCGGTCGATGACGTTGCCGATCGCGCCGCCGGCGATGGCGCCCAGGGCCGTGGCGACGAGCCGGGTTTCCGCGCGCCACAGCCAGACGCCGAGCGCCACCACGACGGCCAGCGCGACCCCGGCCAGGATCCAGGGTCCCCAGGCGCCGTCCTGATGGAACAGCCCGAAGGTGACGCCCTGGTTCCACACCATGGTCAGGTTCAGCACCGGCAGGACCGGGACGGACCCGATTTCGGGCAGACGCAGCACCTCCAGCACCCACCACTTGCTGCCCTGGTCCAACGCCAGCACGACCAGCCCGGCCAGGACGCCGATGCGGATCACTCGGCGGCGGCCTGCGCCGGCGGCATCGACCCGACGACCGCGGTGCATCGCAGGCACAGCCCGGGGTGACGCGACCCGACCTCGGGCAGCACCCGCCAGCAGCGGGCGCATTTCTCGCCTTGGGCGCGCTCGACCGCCAGGGCGTCGCCGGGGCGGGCGGAGGAGACGATCGCGACCTCGGCCCAGCCTTCGGGGTCCAGCAGGGATGCCGCGTCGGACGGCACGACGAGCGATGCCTGCAGCGAGGCGCCGATGAGCTTGGCGGCGCGGGCTTCCTCGAGCGCCGTCGTGATGGCGCCGCGGGCGTCGCGGATGGCGGCCCAGCGTGTGGCGAGCGCCGGGTCGGACCAGGTGGCCGGGATGGCCGGGAACGCCTGCAGATGGACGCTGCCGTCATCGGAGGGGAAGCGGGCCAGCCACGCCTCCTCCGCCGTGAAGCACAGCACGGGCGCGAGCCAGGCCGTGAGGCACCGGTGCAGGTGGTCCAGCACCGTGCGGGCGGCCCGGCGGCGCGGGCTGCCGGGCGCGTCGCAGTACAGCGCGTCCTTCCGCACGTCGAAGTAGAACGCCGACAGGTCGGACGAGCAGAAGGCGTGCAGCTCCGGATAGACGCCGGTCCAGTCGTGCGAGACGAGGGCGGCCCGGATGCGGGCGTCGAGTTCCGTCAGGCGGTGCAGCACCCAGCGTTCCAGCTCCGGCATCCCGGCTTCGGGGACGCGTTCGGCGTCGTCCCAGCCATCGAGGCTGCCGAGCAGCCAGCGGAGCGTGTTGCGAAGGCGGCGGTACAGCTCGGCCTGCTGCTTCAGGATCTCCGGCCCGATCCGCAGGTCCTCGGACACGTCGGAGTTGACGACCCAGAGCCGCAGGATGTCGGCGCCGAGCTTGTCCGTCACCTCCTGCGGCGCCGTGACGTTGCCCAGCGACTTGCTCATCTTGAGGCCGTTCTGGTCGAGCACGAAGCCATGGGTCAGCACGGCCTTGAACGGGGCGGCGCCGCGGGTGCCGACGGCCTCCAGCAGCGAGGACTGGAACCAGCCGCGATGCTGGTCGCTGCCCTCGAGATACAGGTCGGCAGGCCAGGGCAGGTTGCGGGCTTCCAGCGCGAAGCCGTGGGTGCTGCCGCTTTCGAACCAGACGTCGACGATGTCCATGACCTGTTCGTAGTCGGCGGGGTCGCGGCCTTCGCCCAGGAAGCGCGCGGGGGGGCTGGCGTACCAGGCGTCGGCGCCCTCGGCCGTGAAGGCGGCGACGATGCGGGCCATGACGGCCGGGTCGCGCAGCGGCTCGCCGGTGCGGCGATCGACGAAGACGGGGATGGGCACGCCCCAGGCGCGCTGGCGGCTGATGCACCAGTCGGGGCGGCTGGCGAGCATGGACGTCAGGCGGTTGCGCCCGGCCTCGGGGATGAAGGGGATGGTGGCTACGGCGTCCAGCGCGCGCTGGCGGATCTGCTCCGGCCCGTCCATGCGGATGAACCATTGCGGCGTGGCGCGGTAGATGACGGGCGCCTTGCTGCGCCAGGAATGCGGGTAGGAGTGCTTCAAGGTGCCGCGCGCGAGCAGTCCGCCCGCGTCCTCGATGGCGGCGCCCACGGGCTTCGCCGCCTTGAACACGTGCAGCCCGGCGAAATGCGGGACCCAGGCGGCATACGTGCCGTCATCCAGCACCGCCTCGGGGACCTCGATGCCGTGCTGGCGGGCGAGGGCGAAGTCCTCCTCGCCATGGGCCGGGGCGATGTGGACGAAGCCGGTGCCCTGGTCGGTGGTCACGTATTCGGCGGGGAGCAGGGGGGCGTCGTGGTCGTAGCCGCGGCCGCGCATGGGGTGGGCGGCGACGGCACCTTCCAGATCGGCGCCCTTGTACACGTGATCGACGTGGTGCAGCGTGATGCCGGCGGCGTCGCAGACCTGCGGGACCAAAGCGAGGGCGATGAGCAGGCGCTCGCCGACGCGGGCCAGGCTGCCGTCGGCGACGCCGTCGACGCGGACGAGCGCGTAGTCGATGTCGGGACCGTAGGCGAGGGCGCGGTTGGCCGGCATGGTCCAGGGAGTCGTCGTCCAGATGACGACGGCGGCATCCGTGACGGGACCGCGCAGGAGGGGAAACCGGACGAACACGGTGTCGCTGGTGCGGTCGTGGTATTCGATCTCGGCCTCGGCCAGCGCGGTCTTTTCCACCGGGGACCACATGACGGGGCGGAGGCCGCGATACAGCGCGCCGTTCAGCAGGAACTTGCCGATCTCGTCGGCGATGGCGGCTTCGGACGGGAAGTCCATGGTGGCGTAGCGGCCGTCCCAGTCGCCGGTGACGCCCAGGCGCTTGAACTCGGTCGCCTGCACCGCCATCCATTCAGCGGAGTACTGCCGGCATTCGTTACGGAAGTCGAGGACGGGGATGGCGTCCTTGTCGCGGCTGTTGCTGCGGTATCGCTCCTCGACCTTCCATTCGATCGGCAGTCCGTGCGTGTCCCAACCGGGGATGTAGTCCGCGTCCTCACCGGCCATGCGGTGGGCGCGCATGATGACGTCCTTCAGGATGCGGTTCAGCGCGTGGCCGATGTGCAGGTGGCCGTTGGAATAGATGGGGCCGTCGTGCAGCACGAAGGTGGGGCGGCCCTGCATGGCGGCCTTGGTGCGGTCCCACAGCCCAATTCTCTCCCAGCGGGCGAGCAATTCGGGCTCGCGCTTCGGCAGGTCGCCGCGCATGGGGAAGGGTGTGCTGGGCAGGAAGACGGGGTATTTCGCGTCGACGGGCTTGGGGGCGGACATGGTGGGTGTTCCGGGGGCGAGAGGGCGCGCGTGCGGGGGCCGGCCCGGGGTCAGGGGGCCGGGCGGGTAATTCGCGCGGGGTGGTGCGTCGCCATCGGGGGGTTATGCGGACGCGGGCGGGGTCGGGTCAAGCGGGGAGGTTGATGCCCAACTCTGCCAGGCGTCCCGGATCGAAGACGCGCCACGTGGCCTCGGGCCTCCGCTTCTCGGCCAGCAGGGCTGGCGAGGCGGCGCTGTTGTCGAACACCAGGCCGACATGGGCGCGCTGCGCGAACCAGTGGGCTGCCATGTGCGACCGCTCGCGTCGGGAGCGGATGAGGTCGGCCGGGACATCATGTCCGCCGCGCGCGACCCGGTTCCGGACGCGAGCCGCATTCACGTCAGCCGAGCGCACCGTCACATAGACGAACCCGAACATGAACCCTGCCGCGATCGCTGTCGTGACGGGTTGCTCGAACTTCGAGCTGGACAGCACCGTTTCGACCATCACGCTCCTGCCGTCCTCGACAGCCCGATCGACCTGGCCATCCGACATGGATTGGGCGGTTCTGAGCAGTTCCAATTCGGACCACTCGGGATGCTGGGGTCGCAACGCGAGAACGATGTCGTCCGGGCTCAAGGCCCGCAGCCCAGACGTCCAGACGTCGAGCGTGCCGTGCCGGATCAGGGTGCTCTTGCCGGACCCGTTCGGTCCGCTGACGATCCAGAACCAGGGCGCAGTCAGTCCACGATTCCCGATTCGGCGTCGAACCCGACCCGCCGGGTGCCGTCGGGATGGACCCACACCACATCCCGCCCGGCCTCGGCAATCGGATACGGGACGCCGGCGGCCAAGGACGCCCGCTGCTCGGAATCAACCCCGACCCGAAACGCGCTCAAGGCCAATGATGCCTCACGTGACAGCCTCGGATCGTCTTCGCGTTTCAGGATCGCCATACCGCCATCCTAAGTCCTACAGATCCTCACCCGCAAGCATCGCCCGTGCCTGCTCCGCGTCCAGCGCGATCTGCGTCCGGAGCTCGTCGAACGAGCCGAACTTGCGTTCGTTCCGCAGATAGCCCAGCAGCGCGACCGCGACCTCCTGCCCGTAGAGGTCGCCCGACCAGTCGAACAGGTGCGCCTCCACCCGGCTTTCCGGCCCCTCGTTCACCGTCGGGCGGCGGCCGATGTTGGCGACGCCCGGCACCGCCGTGCCGTCGGCCAGCGTGACGTGCACCGAATAGACGCCGCGGGCGGGTTCCAGGTGGCGGCCCAGCGGCACGTTGGCGGTGGGGAAGCCGATGGTGCGGCCGCGCTGGTCGCCCTGCATGACCGGGCCGCGCACGGCCCAGGGGCGGCCCAGCTCCCGGGCCGCGCGCTCCGGATAGCCGTCCTGCAGCAGGCGGCGGATGCGGGTCGAGCTGATGGGGCCCTGCGCGTCGGCGAGCTTCGGGACGATCGTGAGGCCGATGCCCAGCGCCTCCGCCCGGGCGCCCAGCAGGGTGGCGTCGCCGCCGCGGCGGTGGCCGAACGCGAAATCGGCGCCGCAGGCCAGGTGGGTGGCGCCGACGCCCCGGTGCAGCACCTCCTCCACGAAGGCGGCGGCGGGTTGCCGGGACAGCGCCTCATTGAACGGCAGCTCGATCAGCGCCTGCACGCCCAGGGCCGCCAGCGCCGCCGCGCGCTCGGGCGCCAGGGTCAGGCGGAAGGGCGGGTCCTCGGGGCGGAAGAACTCGCGCGGATGCGGCTCGAACGTCAGCACCGCCAGGGGGGCGCCGGGGCGGGCGGCGTGGGCGACCCGCAGCAGGTGGGCGTGGCCGCGGTGGACGCCGTCGAAGTTGCCGAGTGCCACGACGGCGCCGCGCAGCCCGCCCGGCAGGCCCGCCCAGCCCTGGAAGATTTGCATCAAACAGCGCTGCTGCGCGGCATCACCGTGGCCTCGCCCTCGATCACCGGCTTGCCGGCCACGAAGCAGGTGGTCTTCAGCGTCGCGCGCTTCTTCGCCGGGTCGAGCGCGGTGACCTCCGCGACCGCCGTCACGGTGTCGCCGATCTTCACGGGCGCGCGGAAGCGGAGGGTCTGCGCCAGGTAGACCGTGCCGGGACCGGGGAGGCGGGTGCCCAGCACCGCGCTGATCAGCCCGGCCGAAAGCATGCCGTGGGCCACCCGCTGCTTGAACACGCTGGCCGCGGCGGCCTCGGCGTCCAGGTGCACGGGGTTCGTGTCGAGGCTCACGGCGGCGAACATCAGGATGTCCGCCTCCGTGATCGTCTTGGCGATCTTCGCCGTCTGTCCCACCACCAGGTCCTCGAACGCGATGCCATCCATGAAGCCGCTCCCGCTGCGCGGTTGGACAAGGCCAAAGGGCGGTGCGAAAAGCAAGCCATGCCCCACACCGCCATCCCCGACGCCACGGTCCTGCTGGACGAGCTGAAGACCTGGGTGACGCTGGAGACGCCGACGACCGACCCGGCCGCCGTCAACCGCCTGATGGACATGGCCGAGCATGGCCTGGTCCAGGCGGGCGCCACGATCACCCGCATCCCCGGCCGCGACGGCTACGGCGACACCCTCGTCGCCCGCAGTCCCGGGCAGGGCAAGCCCATCCTGATGGCCGGGCACCTCGATACCGTCTGGTCGCATGGCACGCTGGGCACGATGCCCTTCGCCATCGATGGCGAGAAGGCGCACGGACCCGGCATCTACGACATGAAGGCCGGCAGCTTCCTGGGGTTCAACGCGCTCCGCAGCATCCTGATGCAGAAGGTGCCGACCCGCCGCCCCATCACCCTGCTGCTGACGCCCGACGAGGAGGTCGGCAGCCCCACCAGCCGCGACCTGATCGAGGCCGAGGGCAGGGCCGCCGAGTGCGTGCTGATCCTGGAGCCCGCCGGCGTGGGCGGGGCCTGCGTGACCGCGCGCAAGGGCGTGGGGCGCTTCACCGTCCAGATCACGGGCAAGGGCGCCCATTCCGGCGGCAACTTCACGGACGGCGCCAGCGCGATCGTGGAGCTGGCCCGGCAGATCGGCCGCATCCACGGGATGGTGGACCTCGATGCCGGCATCACGCTGAACGTGGCACCCGTCTGGGGCGGCAGCCGTCCCAACGTCATCGCGCCGGACGCCGGCTGCGAGGTGGATCTGCGCGTGCCGACGGTGGAGGCCGGGCAGACGATGGAGGCCGCGCTGCTGAGGCTGCAGCCGTTCGACCCGCGATGCACGGTAACCGTGACCGGCGGCATGAACCGGCCGCCGATGGCCGAAACCGACGCCATCCTGGCGCTGTACGGCCATGCGAAGGCGGCGGCGGCGAAGGCCGGGTTCGACATGCCCAAGCAGCACCGCGGCGGCGGATCGGACGGGAACTTCACGGCGGCGCTGGGCGTGCCGACCATCGACGGGCTGGGCTGCCCCGGCGCCGGCGCCCATGCCAGCCACGAGCACATCATCTGGCGCAGCCTGGCCCCCCGGGCCGCGATGCTCGCCGAATTGCTGGAGACGCTATGACGATCGCCGACATCCTGCTCGCGGCCCGCCGCGACCCCTCCGCGCGGCCCGCGCAGTTGCCGGCGCCGCCGGACGATGCGGCCGGGGCCTATGACGTGCAGCGCGCGGTGCAGGCGGAACTGGGGCCCATCGGCGGCTGGAAGGTCGGCGCGCCGCCCGGCGGGGGGTTCACCTGCGCGCCGCTGCCGGCCAGCTTCGTCAAGCCCGGCCCCGGCCCCGTTCGCGTGCCGCAGGCCGAATGCCCCGATCGCGGCGTGGAGGCGGAGATCGCGCTGCTGATGGGCCACGACCTGCCGCCCCGGCCCGCGCCCTATTCGCGAGAGGAGGTCATCGCCGCCATCGCCTCCGCCCATCCGGCGATCGAGCTGCTGCAAAGCCGCTATCGGGACGTCGATGCGGTCGATCCGTTTTCCGCGCTGGCCGACAGCCTCAGCCATTACGGGCTGGTGTACGGCGACCCGATCCCAGGCTGGCAGTCGATCGACCTCGATGCGGAGAGTGTCCGGGTCATGGTGAACGGCGCCGAGGTGAAGCGCCGCACCGGCAACCCGGCCGGCGAGATGATCCGCCTGGTGGTGTGGCTGGCGAACGAGGGCACGCACTGGGCCGGTGGCCTCAAGGCCGGCCAGGTGGTGACGACCGGGTCCTGGACGGGCAAGGACACGGTGCCCGCGGGCGGCACCGTGCGGATGGTGTTCGACCATTGCGGGACGGTGGAGGCGACCTACGCATGAGCCACGCCCTGGTCGTCGGCGTCGGGCCGGGGCTTTCCGCCAGTTTCGCGCGGCTGCTGGCGGCCGCGGGTCACAGCGTGGCGCTGGCGGCGCGGCGGACGGACAAGCTCGCGGCGCTGGCGGCGGAGACGGGCGGGAGCGTCCATGCGTGCGACGCCGCGGACCCGGCCAGCGTCGCGGCCCTGTTCGACGCGATGCCGGCACCGGAGATCGTGCTGTTCAACGCCAGCTACCGCGTGCGCGGCCCGTTCGTGGAGCTGGACCCGGCCGAGGTCGCGAAGACGCTGCAGGTGACGGCGTACGGCGCGTTCCTGGTCGCGCAGCAGGCGGCCAAGCGCATGACGGCGGCGGGGCGGGGGACCATCCTGCTGACCGGCGCCTCGGCCGGGGTGAAGGGCTATGCGCAGTCCGCGCCGTTCGCGATGGGCAAGTTCGCGCTGCGCGGGCTGGCGCAGAGCATGGCGCGGGAGCTTCATCCGCAGGGCATCCATGTGATCCACGTGGTCGTGGACGGCGGAATCCGCGCCGCCGCCCGGCCCGAGCCCGCGGACAAGCCGGACAGCCTGCTGAACCCCGACGCGATCGCGCGCACGATGATGGACGTGGTCGCCCAGCCGCGAAGCTGCTGGACGGACGAGATCGCGGTGCGGCCCTGGGTGGAGCGGTTCTGATCGCGCTGCCGTACCGAGTGCCGCGTTTCCATGGAAGGATTTCAATCTCGTAGGGTGGAATGCTCTTCTGCATTCCATCCACGGCCGCACGGAGGTGGAATGCCCAGGAGCATTCCACCCTACGACTGATCTCGCTGCCGTAGCGCGCGGGATCGCCTACGCCGCCATCACGTCCTTCATCCCGTACAGACCCGGGGGACGCCCGATCACCCATCCGGCGGCGCGGACGGCCCCCGTCGCGAACACCCGGCGGTCGAAGGCGCGGTGGGTCAGCGACACATGCTCGCTGGCGCCTGCGAAGATCAGCGTGTGCTCGCCCACCACCTGGCCGCCGCGCAGGGCGGCGAAGCCGATGGCGCCGGGCTTGCGCGCGCCGGTGTGGCCGTCGCGGCCGGAGTCCATCACGTCCTGCAACGCCGTTCCGCGTGCGGCAGCGACGGCGCGACCCATCATCACGGCCGTGCCGGAGGGCGCATCGACCTTCTGCCGATGGTGCATCTCGACGATTTCCGCGTCGTAGGCGTCGGGCGGCAGCGCGGCCGCCATGCGCGCCGCGAGTTCCAGCAGCAGCGTAACCCCTGGCGAGAAGTTGGCGGAATAGACCACGGGGATCGTCCGTGCCGCGAGTGCGACCGCCGCCTCGTCGGCCTGCATCAGGCCGGAGGTGCCCAGCACCCAGGGGGTGCCCGCCGCCGCGAGAGCGGCGGCGTGGGCCTGGGCCGTGCTGGCGACCGTGAAGTCGATGACGACATCGCTGATGGCCGCAAGCGCTTGCACGTCGGCGGGCGATCCGGCCGGTGTCGGAGCTCTGGGCCGTCCGATGCCGCCGGACAGGGCATGGCCGGCGGCGACAGTCTCGTCGGCCAGCAACCGACCCATCCGTCCTGCGATACCGATGATGCCGATGCGCATGCGCCGCCCCCTATCGTGAGCCGGCACTCTGTGATGTACGCGTCGCTCTGTGAAGGAGTCGACGCGGCCGAGGCATTGGGGGGAACGCCATCAGGCCGCGCCGCTCACGCTGATCCGGGCCGATCGGGGGGGATGTGGCCCGGATACAGACATACTACGTGCCACACCGGGCGCCGGTTGCAAACCCGTGCGAGAAAATTTTTGCTTGGGGCTTCGCAGGCGGCGGCGTGGGTGTGGCGGCCGGGCCTGGACCGGCCGCACGCCGATTCAGCCCTTGATCCAGTGGCTTCCGAGACGCGACCCGTGCTGCGACTGCGAGCAGGGCCAGGCTTGGAGCATGGCACCCTCGTTCGTACAGCATGACGTAAGCACGCCGTGCGGCGAAATGCGAGCGTCAGTTCACGAGTCCGCGATACAGCGCGGCGTAGGCGGTGGCGGGCGCGTCCCACCCGACATCGGCTCGCATCGCGTTGCGCTGTAGCCGCTGCCACGCGGGCGGGTCATGGAACAGGGCGGCGGTGCGGCGCAGGGCGGTCGACAGCCCGTCGGCGTTCACCGGCATGAACTGCACGCCCGTGGCGGCCCCGGCGGCAAGGGCGGCCGGGTTCGCGTCGATGACCGTGTCCGCCAGTCCGCCGACCCGGGCGACGACGGGGATGGCGCCGTATCGCAGGGCGCAGAGCTGGGTCAGGCCGCAGGGTTCGAAGCGGGACGGGACCAGCAGCGCGTCGCAGCCGGCCTGGACGAGGTGGGCCAGCGCCTCGTCGTAGCCGATCCGCACGCCGATGCGGCCGGGATGGGCGCTGGCGGCCGACAGCATCCCGGCTTCCAGGTCGTCCTCGCCGGTTCCCAGCACGGCGAGCTGCGCGCCGCCGTCCAGCAGCGTCGGCAGGGTGGCGAGCACCAGGTCGATGCCCTTCTGCCGGGTCAGGCGGCTGACGATGCCGTACAGCAGCGGGGCGGGCGCCGGGTCCAGGCCGAGTGCGGCCTGCAGCGCCGCCTTGTTGTGGCCGCGCCGCCTGGCGTGCGGGCCGCCGTAGCGGGCGGGGAGGAGGGGGTCCTTGGCCGGGTCCCACACCGTCGTGTCGATGCCGTTCGCGATGCCGTGCAGGTCGGCGCCGCGGGTGCGGAGCAGGCCATCGAGCGCCTGGCCGTCTTCGGGGCGGGTGATCTCGGCGGCGTAGGTGGGGGAGACGGTGGTGATCCGGTCCGCCAGCCGCAGCCCGGCCTTCAGGAAGCCGATGCCGCCGAAGAACTCCACGCCCTCGATCGTGAAGCTTTCGGGTGGCAGGCCCAGCGTGCCGAGCAGGTCGGGCGGCGCCCAGCCCTGGAAGGCCAGGTTGTGGACGGTGAAGACGGTGGGCGGCGCGGGCTGCGGGCCAAAGCGCAGGTAGGCCGGCACGAGGCCCGCCTGCCAGTCATGCGCGTGCACGATGGCGGGGCGCCAGGCGCCCAGCGCGCCGCGGGCGATCGCGGCGGCGGCCTGGGCCAGGGCTGCGAAGCGCTGCGGATTGTCGGGCCAGTCGCCGGCCGGACCGCTGT
Organism: uncultured Acetobacteraceae bacterium; assembly: GCA_964246015.1. Classification (GTDB taxonomy): domain Bacteria; phylum Pseudomonadota; class Alphaproteobacteria; order Acetobacterales; family Acetobacteraceae; genus JBBROS01. The sequence goes on along the minus strand of CAXTPG010000029.1, from coordinate 781 downwards.
ATGGCCCGCCGGGGCGGTCGTAGAGGTGGGGGGCGTCCAGGATCAGCATGGCCATGCCGTGCGCGGTAGCGGCGCGGATGCGGGCCGGGGCGCCGAACAGGTCCATGCCGTGCACCGTGCGCGGCCGGGACAGCGCGGCGAGCACGGCGGGGTAGCCGGGTATGAGCGTGCGCGTCTCGATCCCGTGGGCGGCCAGGGCTGCGGGCAGGGCGCCGACGACGTCGGCGAGGCCGCCGGTCTTGATGAATGGGTAGCACTCGGACGCGACGGCGAGCAGGTTCATGGGATCAGTCTACCGAATCCCGGCGGCGCGTATCGCGCGGGACGGGCCGCCGCCTCATTCCAGTGCGTCGATCATGGGTTGCGTGATCAGGCAGACGCCCTTGTCCGTGCGGCGGAACCGGGCGGCATCGAGCGCCGGGTCCTCGCCCACGACGAGGTTGTCGGGGATGCGGACGCCGCGGTCGATGACGACGTCCTTCAGGCGCGCGCCGCGGCCGATCTCGGCATAGGGCAGCACCACCGCGCACTCGATGCTGGCGTAGGAGTGGGTATGGACGCCGGTGAACAGCAACGAGCGGCGGATCGCGCTGCCCGAGACGATGCAGCCGCCCGACACCAGCGAGCTGACGGCCTGGCCGCGGCGGACGCTCTCGTCGTGGATGAACTTCGCGGGCGGCGTGATCTCGGCATAGGTCCAGATCGGCCAGTCGCGGTCGTAGAGGTCGAGGCCGGGGACGAAGTCGGTGAGGTCGATGTTGGCCTCGTGGTAGGCGTCGAC
>CAXTPG010000028.1:0-45490 GCA_964246015.1 uncultured Acetobacteraceae bacterium | reverse complement strand
CCTTGCCGCGGAACACCCAGTAGGCGTAGCCGGTGTAGATCAGGATCGTGGGGATCAGGACCGACGCGCCGACCAGCAGGAAGGCCTGGCTGGCGTGGGGCGCCGCCGCGTCCCAGATCGTGATCGAGGGCGGCACCATCAGCGGGGTCATGCTGATGGCCAGGCCCACGAAGCACATGACGAACCAGCCGAGCACGCACAGGAAGGGCACTAGGTGCCAGCCCCGCGCCAGGCCCCGGAAGAACAGGAGGGCGAGGCCGGCCACGATGAGCGGCACCGGGCTGGTGAGTGCGATCCCGGGCCAGGTGAACCAACGCTCGAGGAAGCGTGGGTGGAGGAACGGCGTCCAGAGGCTGACGGCCGCGATCATGCCGAGGGTCGCGATGCCCAGGACCGCGGCCTGCCTGCGGCATCGGTCGTGCAGTCCGCCTTCGGTGCGCCAGACCAGCCAGGTGGCGCCGAGAAGCGCGTAGCCGACGACGACGGCGACGCCGCACAGGATCGTGAAAGGCGTGAGCCAGTCCCACCAGCCGCCGGCGTAGGCCCGCCCCTCCACCTTCACGCCCTGCAGCAGGCCGCCCAGGGTCATTCCTTGGCAGAGGGCGGCAGTGATGGAGCCACCGAAGAACGCGACGTCCCACAGCTTGCGGCCGCCCTCGGTCTGGGCGCGGAAGCGGAACTCGAACGCGACGCCGCGGAAGACGAGCGCGAGGAGCATCGCCATGATGGTGGGATAGAGGGCGGGCATGATGATGGCGTAAGCGAGGGGGAAGACGGCGAAGAGGCCGCCGCCGCCCAGGACCAACCAGGTCTCGTTGCCGTCCCAGACCGGGGCGATGGAGTTGACCATCACGTCCCTGTCCTCGGGCCCGCGTTCGGCGGCGAAGAGGATGCCCACGCCCAGGTCGAATCCGTCCAGCACGACATAGGCCAGCACGGCGAAGGCCAGCAGCCCGGCCCAGATGGGGGTGAGGTCGATGCCCGCGAACATCAGCGAGCCCCCGCCACGTGCGCGCCGTCGCCGTGCAGCGCCTGTGCGGGGCCTGGCGTGATGCCGGCGGTGCGGGTGGCGTCCCGGGGGTCGGGGCCGCTTTCGCCCAGCTCGGGCGGCTTGCCCATCATCCGCAGCAGGATGCCGAAGCCTGCGCTGTAGACGATGAGATAGACGACGGCGAAGACGGCGAGGGACGTGGCGACGCCCGGCAGGCCGATGGGGGAGACGCTTTCGGACGTCCGCATCAGGCCGTAGATGGTGAAGGGCTGTCGGCCAACCTCGGTCGTGACCCAACCCGCGAGCAGGGCGACGAAGCCGGACGGGCCCATCAGCAGCACGGCCCAGTGCAGCCAGGGGGAGTCATACAGCCGGCCGCGCCAGCGCAGCAGCAGGCTGGCAAGCCCGATCGCGGCCATCAGCGTGCCGAGGCCCACCATGATGCGGAAGGACCAGAACACGATCGCGGCGTTGGGGCGGTCCGCGCGGGGGTAGTCCTTCAGCCCGGGGACCGTGCCGTCGAGGCTGTGGGTGAGGATCAGCGAGGAGAGGTAGGGGATCTCGATGGCGTAGTCCGTCGTCTCCGTCCGCATGTTCGGCAGGCCGAAGACGATGAAGGGGGCGCCTTTCTGCGTGTTCCAGTGGCCTTCCATGGCGGCGACCTTGGCGGGCTGGTGTTGCAGCGTGTTGAGGCCGTGCATGTCGCCGATGAGGATCTGCAGCGGGGCGACGAAGGCGGCCATCCACATCGCCATCGAGAACATGAGCTTCGCGGCCGGGTTCGGGCCGCGGAACGCCCGCCGGTCGGCCAGCAGGTGCCACGCGCCGGTCGCGCCCACGGCGAAGGCGACGGAGAGATAGCTGGCAAGCACCATGTGCGGGAAGCGGACGTGGAAGGACGGGTTGAAGATGATGGACCACCAGTCGTCCGGCAGGAACCGGCCGTCCGGCCCGATCACGTATCCGGCCGGGGTCTGCATCCAGGAATTGACGGACAGGATCCAGAACGCCGAGAGCAGCGTTCCGCCGGCGACCATGCAGGTCGCGAGGAAATGCAGGCCCTTGCCCACGCGCCCCATGCCGAACAGCATGACTCCCAGGAACCCGGCCTCGAGAAAGAACGCCGTCAGCACCTCATAGCCCATGATCGGGCCGATCACCGGTCCGGCGCGGTCGCTGAAGACGCTCCAGTTGGTGCCGAACTGGTACGACATCACCAGGCCAGAGACGACGCCCATCGCGAAGCCGACGGCGAAGATCTTGAGCCAGAAGCGGAAGGTGTCGAGGTAGAGTTGCCGGCCGGTGCGGAGCCACAGACCTTCCAGTACCATCAGGTAGCTGGCGAGGCCGATGGAGAAGGCGGGGAGGACGATGTGGAAGGCGATGGTGAAGGCGAACTGCGCCCGGGCCAGGTGAATGGCGTCGAACTCCGGCATGGCGGGTCTCCTTGCACCGCACCATCTAGGCGGCGGGGCGCTCACATCAAGGCAAGTTCCCCTCTATAGGGGCCAGCCGAAGCAGCGGGAACTGGGCGATCGTGAGGGTACGGTCGGCCAGGACGATCGGAACGGTGACCGGCCCGCCCTGCGCCCCGCCTTGGGTCGCGAGGGCGAGGAGGCCAAGCACGGCGTTCGCGGCGGAGGCCGCGGCGGGCTGGATCACGCCCGCGCGGCTGGCTGCGTCGAGCGCCGCCGGTCCGCCCTGGATGCGCAATTCGGCGCGGAAGGCGGGTTGGAGTGCCGCGTCCAGCTCACCGTCGGCATGGCCGCTGGCCTGCAGCGGGCCCCATCGGAGGATGATGTCGGGCAGGTGCAGCCGTCCGCCGGCGTCGCGCCACGCCATCGCCGGGCCTCCGGGCGCGTCCGGGGCGGGCCAGGGTTGGGTTGCGCGCGCAAGGAAAGACAACGCGGCCGGGCCATCGAAGGGGCTGGCGGCGCGGTGCGTGGGCAGGATGTCGTCGGCGGTGGCGGATATCGAAAGGGCGTCGAACCGCGCGGCAATGCGGCCGATGGTGAGGCTGTCCGTTCCGGCCGTGCTGGCGTGCAGGTCCTGGATGGCGAGGGTCGCCGGGCCGCCGCCCTCCGGGGCCAGAAGCAGGGCGGCCGATCCGGCCCACACCTGCACGGACGCGTCGCGCCAGGACAGGGTTTGGGTGCCGCCTGGTTCGATCCGCAGCGTGCCGGGCGCGTCTGGCCGGATCGATAGATCGACGTGCGGTGCGGTCCAGCGGAACTCGGCGCCGGCGATCGTCCGCGTGGCCACGATGTCGGGCGCGCGCACCTTCGCCGCCCAGGGCCAGCCGGCGCGATGGGCCGGGGCGGCCTGGATCCGCCACCCGTCCCGCGCGGCGGCGGCCAGGAAGGCGGGGATGCCGTCGGCGATGCGGGCCGTGACGATCCACCAGGTGAGGAGATGGCCGCTGAACACCAGAGCCAAGAGGACGAGCGCCCCGACCAACCATCTGGCACGTCGTGTGAATGGCACCGACACGGCGCTCAGGCCCACGCCACGGCAGTGTGCAACCGCACATCGTCCACAGCACGGCTGCCTCGATGCGAAAGCTTGGCCCAGCGGTGGTCCGCTCTGCAAGCGGCTTCGGCGTATTTTCGCATCGTGAAAAAAGAACTGAGCGATTGCAATGAGATCGACGGAAGAGGTGGTGATTCTGCGTGGGGCGCCGGGATTACAGTCTTGCGACGTCCTGACACAAAACTGTGATAATTGAGCGAGTTGCGCGTCAGTGCCGCTTCGTGGCAGGCGCCTTGCCCACAAGCGTCCACAAGTTTATCCACAGGGTTCCATGCGCTGGCCGGCCTCGTCCCATGCCTGCTGGATGGCGGCCAGCAAGGCTTTTTGCCCGAGGCCGGGGGGGATCGGCGGACCGATGACGATGTGGATCGGGCCGGCACGCTTGCGGAAGGCGCGGCGGCCCCAGCGGAGGCCCGAGTCGGTCGCGACGGGGATGACGGGCAGGCCCGTGCGGGAGGCGAGGGCGGCGACGCCGGGCCGGAGCGTGGCGGTGGCGCCGTGCTCGATGCGGGTGCCCTCGGGGAAGATGACGATCTGGCGCCCTTCGGCGACGGCGCGTTCGGCGCCGCGGAGGAGGTTCTTGATGGTCGCGAAGCTGGCGCCGCGGTCGAGCGGGATTTGTCCCGAGGGGCGGAGCATGGGGCCGAACAGGGGGATGCGGGCGAGTTCGGCCTTGAAGACGTAGCTGACCCTGGGGACGATGGTGAGCCAGACCAGCGTGTCGAAGGCGGACTGGTGCTGGGAGGCGATCAGGGCCGGGCCGTCGGGCAGGTTCTCCCGTCCGATGACGACGGTGCGGATGCCGCAGATGGCGCGCGCGCCGCCCAGCAGGGCGCGGACCCAGGCGGTGGCGAACCACAGGGCGCGGTGCGGGGCGAACAGGCGGATGCCGATTCCCGCGATGCCGTAGCCGAGCGTGGCGAGAAGGAACCAGGCGTTGAAGAGGGCGGAACGGAGCCAGGTCACGAGCCGTCCGCCTCCGTCCGGCGGGTCAGGCCCAGGCGCACGGCCAGGTATTTGTCGTATTCGTTGGCCATCATCCGCACCGTGCCCAGCTCCATCCCGCCCCGCAGTGCCGGGGATTGCACGGGGATGGGGTGGAGCGCCACCCCTGGCAGCGCGCGGCCGATCTCGATGAGGGCGCGCGGCATGTGATAGCCCGCAGTGACCACGATCAGGCTGCGGACCTGGTGGGCGCGCGCCCAGCCGGCCGTTTCGGCCGCGTTGCCGCGGGTGGAGGTGGCGAGGCGGCCCAGCGTCACCTGCGCCGCCTGGTCGGGCGAGAGGCTGACGCGGCGGACCAGCTCCCCCATGTCCGTGCCGCGGCCGACGCCGGACACCAGCAGCAGCGGCGCGTGCCCGTCGGCGAGCAGGCGCAGCGCCGTCTCGATCCGGTCGGCGCCGCCGGTCAGGACGACGATGGCGTCGGCGCGGCCGGGCGGGTCGGCGACGCGCCGTGCCATCCTGTCGAAGGCGGCGAAGCCGCCGGCCCAGGCGACCCCGGCGCAGAGCAGTGCGGCGCTGGCGGCCGCTGTCCATGCAGGCCAGCGCGTCACGGCAGCCGCCGCAGCCATCGGCGCACCGTCGCCTGGGCCGTCACCCACCCGATCGCCGCCGCGATGGGCGGCAGGGACGGCAGGCCCAGCCACAGCGTGTCGGGCATCGCCGCCGCAAGCTCGGTCACGCTGTCGGGCGCCGCCGCACCGGAGAAGGGTGCGGCGAGGCCGGTGAGGCCGAGCAGGACCGGGAGTGCCAGCGCCGCGCCGCCCAGCGCGCCCATCGCCGCCAGCCGCGTGGCCCGGCGCGCGAACCGGCCGGCGATGAACCCGTCGGTCGCGCCCAGGCCGTGTACGATCTCGATGGCGTCGCGGCGGGCCGAGAGGCCGGCGCGGGTCGCGACCATCACGACGGCGACGGCCACGAAGGCCACGACAGCCATGGCCAATGCCGCGCAGGCCTGCAGGCTGCGCGCAAGCACCGACAGGCGGCGCATCCAGACGTCGTGCGCCTCGGCCAGGGTGCCGGGTGCGGCGGCCTGCAGCCGGGCGGCGAGGCCGGCCGCGTCCAGCAACGGGTTGGACAGGCGGACCGCGACGACGGCCGGGAGGGGGAGGGCGATCCGGCCCTCACGCACGCCGAGCCAGGGGCGCAGCAGCGCGTCCAGTTCGTCGTCGTCCAGGGCGCGGGCCTCGGCGATGCCGTCGGTTGCCCTCAACAGCGCGAGCACCCGGTCCAGCCGTCCGCCCGCGGGGTCCGGCACCTGCACGGTCATCGACGTGCCCGCCCCTTGCCGCCAGTGCTGCGCGAGGCCCGATGCGGCGACGACGCCCGCGAGCGCCAGGGCGGCGAGGAACGCCATCGCGCCGACCAGCATCGGCAGCAGCCGGTCCGAGAGCGCGCGGCGCAGGCCCAGATCGTCCGACCCGGCCGGGCGGAGGCGCCGGGGCGCGGGGGGGCGCCTAGTCGTCACGGACGAGCTGCCCTTCGGCGAGGCGGAGCGTGCGGCCGGGGTGGCGCGCGACCAGTGCGTCGTTGTGGGTGGCGACGATGACGGTGGCGCCCAGGCGGTTCATCTCGTGGAAGAGCTGCATCAGGCGCTCGGCCTGGGCGTCGTCCAGGTTGCCGGTGGGTTCGTCGGCCAGCAGAAGCGCGGGGCGGCCGACGACGGCGCGAGCGATGGCCACGCGCTGCTGCTCGCCGCCCGAGAGCTCGGCGGGGCGGGAGGCGAGCTTGCGCGAGAGGCCGACCCAGCCGAGCAGCTCGGTCACGTCGACGCGGATCTGGCCTTCGGGGCGGCCCTCGAGGCGGAGCGGCAGGGCGACGTTGTCGAAGGCGGAGAGGTGGGGGAGCAGGCGGAAGTCCTGGAAGACCATGCCGATACGGCGTCGCAGGAGCGGAAGGCGGGCGCGTGGGGCGGGGCCGATGGGCTCGCCCAGCAGGGTCAGCGCGCCTTCGGTGGGACGCACGGCGAGGTGGAGCAGGCGCAGCAGGCTGGTCTTGCCGGCGCCGGACGGGCCGAGCAGCCAGCGGAAGCCGCCGGCGGGGACCGCGAACGTCAGATCCCGCAGCACGTCGGCCCCGCGCCGCGCCGGCCCGTATCGCAACCCAACCGCGTCCAGCTCCACCATGGTCCGACTCGGTGCTCCCCGGCCCTGCTCCGCTGTTCTGCCCCGGCGGGCGGGGGGGCGGGAACCGGGGGCGCCGGGTGCGTGCCCGGGCGGCCTGTTCACCATGGCCGCCAGACGCTATCACGACCGCATGAGGATCGCCTGCCCCGATTGCGGCGCCGCGTACGACGTGCCGCCGGACCGTGTGCCGCCGGGGCGCGGCGTGCGCTGCGCGAAATGCGGCACAGTATGGACTCCGGTCGCGACGGTCGACGCGGAACCGGAGATCGCGCCCGTCCCGGAGCGTGCGGCCGTGGCCGATCCGCCGCCGCTGCCCCCGCCCGACCCCGATCCGCCGCCCCCCGCGCCCACGCCGCTGGTGGCCCTGCGGCCTGTTGCCCCCCCGGCGCCCGCCCCGCCGCCGCCGCCCCCCGAACCCGCGGCGGAACCGGCGCGCGGCCGGGCCGGCGTCATGCTGGCCTGGCTGCTGACCTTCGCCGTCCTGGGTGGGCTGGGATGGCTTGCGGTCACGAGGCGGGCGGAGGTCATGCAGGCCTGGCCGCCGAGCGAGCGGGCCTATGCGCTGCTTGGCCTCGCGCGCTGACCGCACGGGACCGGTTGAGCCGCACTGCACCATGGGCCACATTGGGCGTGCTCCACGACGTCGTGGCAGGGAGTGCGCACCCGTGATCGACCGGACCACCTATCGCGACGCCATGGCCCGGCTGGGCGCCGCCGTGAACGTCATCACCACCAACGGCGCCGACGGGCCGCGCGGATTCACCGCGTCGGCCGTATGCAGCGTGACCGACGACCCGCCCACGCTGCTGCTGTGCCTGAACCGCACCAGCGACAACCACGAGCCGTTGAAGACCAACGGGATCCTGTGCGTGAACACGCTGGCGGCCTCGCAGGAGGCTTTGTCGCCGCTGTTCGCGGGCTTCACCGGCGTGCCGCAGGCGGAGCGGTTCCAGGTGGGGGAGTGGACGACGCTCGAGACCGGGGCGCCGGTGCTGAAGGACGCGGTCGTGTCGTTCGACTGCGTGATCGCGGATGTGACCGAGGTGGGGACGCATACCGTCTTCTTCTGCACGGTGAAGGCGATCCAGTCGGGGCCGACGCATGAGGGGTTGATCTACTTCGGCCGGGCGTATCACCGGATCATCGTCGAAGCGGCCTGAGCGAGGACGTCCGGCCAGTCGCCGGGCTTCGTCTGGCGGATGATGCGCAGGGCGCCGGGGTACCAGGGGGAGTCCTCGCGGCCCGAGAGCCAGCGCCAGCAATTGTCGTAGCGGTCCAGCAGGATTGTGGGCACGGCCATCGCGGCGGCCAGGTGGGCGACGGCGGTGTCGACGGTGACGACGGTCTGCAGCGAGGCGATGATGGCGGCGGTATCGGCGAAGTCGGCCACCTTTGGCATCGGGTCGAACACGTCGGGGGGCGCTGCCTGTCCGTGCTGCAGGCTGATCCAGGCGATGCCGGGGGTTGCCAGGAGCGGGGTGAGCGACCCGCGTGGGATGCTGCGGATCCGGTCGGTTGCGGCGGCGGCGGGGTCGTGCCGGCGGGCGGCGCCGGCCCAGACCAGGCCGATGCGGCGGCCGGCGGGCAGGCGCTGCGCCCATAGCGCGACGAGGGCCGGGTCGGGGCGGAGATAGGGGAGGTGTGCCGGGATGGTGTCGAGCGTGGTGCCGAAGACGCCGGGCAAGTCTGCAATGCGGCACCAGGCGTCGTAGGGCGCGGGCGCGAGGTCGATCCCGTTGGATGCGAGCAGCCGGGCGAGCGGGGATGGGACGGATGCCAGGACCCTTGCTCCGCGCCCGGACAGCAGCGGGGCGTAGCGGATGAACTGGATGGTGTCGCCGAAGCCTTCATCGTGGAGCAGCAGGACCGTGCGGCCTGCGATACCGTCGAGGCTGGTCAGCTCGGGACCCGGCGGCGGCGGGGGGCGGCCGGGCAGGCGGTGGCGCGCGCGGAACAACGGCCAGGCCTCGGGGAGACGGCCGGATTTCAGGCGGGCGACAGCGTGGTTGAGCGTGAGCTGGCTGTCGTTGGGGGCCAGGGTTCGGGCGTGGCCGAAGGCGGTTTCCGCCTCGCTGAAGCGGCCCGTCGCTGCGAGGGCCTTGCCGAGATTGGACCAGGTGGCCGCGTGATCCGGCCGTATCGCCGTGGCCCGGCGGAAGGCGTCGATCGCTTCGTCCACGGGGCCGGTTTCGGCCAGCGCGGCGCCGAGGTGGTCCAGCAGGTCGGCGTTTCCGGGGGTGAGGTGCACGGCGGCCCGGAGGTGGGCGGCGGTTTCGGTGGGGCGGCCATGGGTGCGCAGGAGTTCGGCGAGGTCGAGCACCGGATGACGGGCGGCCGGGTTGGCACGCGCGATGGCTGCGAGCGTCGCGGCCGAGTCCGGCTCGTTGCAGCCGGCGCAAGCGAGGGCGTGCAGCACTGCCCCGGCGGGGTTGCCGGTTGCGGGCGCGGCCAGGTCCCGCGCCATGGCGAAGTCGCCGGCCATCAAGGCGGCGTGGGCGCGCCGCATCGTGTCCGCCATGTTGCGCTGCATCATATCGTCCCGCACGATGGTCGCCGGTCGATATGGGGTGGCGAATGATCCTTCTGGTCAACTCGGGCGGTGAAGAGGCGATCGCGGAGTGGCGGCGGGTGTTCGGCGAAGTGGCGCCGCACCTGGATGTCCGCTGGGCGCGGGACCCGGCGGTGCCGAGGGAGGAGGTGCGCTATGTCTTCGTATGGGCGCCGGAGCCGGGGTTCCTGGCGTCGTTGCCGAACCTTCGGCTGATCTGCAGCAGCGGGGCGGGGGTGGACCACATCACCAATGATCCGTCGTGGCCCAGCCATGTCGGCATCGTGCGGATGGGCGGCGACGAGACGATGCAGCGGATGGGCGAGTATGTGTGCCTGGGGGCGTTGAGCCTGCTGCGGGGGATGCCGCGGATCATCGCCGGGCAGCGGGCGGGACGGTGGGATCATTTCGACGCGCCGCGGACGGCGGTGGAGACGCGGGCGGGGGTGATGGGGCTGGGCAATCTGGGGGTGCGGGCGGCGGAGATGCTGCGCGGCCTTGGCTACCAGGTGGCGGGCTGGTCGCGCGGCCGGAAGGTCTTGCCGGGGATCGAGTGTTTCGCCGGTGAGGAGGAGCGGGACGCGTTTCTGGCGCGGACGGATCTGCTGGTGTGCCTGCTGCCGGACACGCCGGAGACGCGGGGGGCGATCCGGGCGGAAACCATCGCGCTTTTGCCGCCGGGTGCGGGTGTGGTGAATGCGGGCCGGGGGGGGCACGTGGTGCTGGACGACCTGGTGGCGGCGCTGGACAGCGGCCATGTGTCGGGGGCGTTCCTGGACGTGTTCGAGCCCGAGCCGCTTCCGGACGGGCATCCGATCTTCGCGCATCCGAAGGTGATCGTGACGCCGCACCTCGCCTCGCTGGCGTCGCGCCCGGCGCGGGCGCGGTATGTCGCCGAGGCCATTGCGGCGTTCGAGCGGGGGGAGCGGCCGGCGAACCTGTTCGACGTGGCGCGGGGATACTGACGGGGCGAGGTGGGACGCCTGCGCTACGGGCGAGCCAGCATTGGCCCCAGCGGGCCGCCGCCGAACAGATGCACGTGCAGGTGGGGCACCTCCTGGCCGGAGTGCATGCCCATGTTCGACAGGATGCGGAAGCCCGGCTGTTCCAGGCCGAGCTGCTTCGCGACGGCACCCACCGCACGGAAGAAACCGGCGATCTCCGCGGCGGTGGCGGTCGCGACGAAGTCGGGGAGGGCGACGTAGGGACCGCGGGGGATGACCAGGACGTGAACGGGCGCCTGCGGTGCGATATCGTGGAAGGCGATCGCCCACTCGTCCTCGTAGACCCGGCGCGAGGGGATTTCTCCACGCAGGATGCGGGCGAAGATGTTCTGGGGGTCGTAGGGTCCGGTGCCGCTGACGGGCATGGCAGTGTTCCTGGGTCGGGGGGTTAGGCCGGAACCGCCGCCGTTCCGCCATGTTGTCGATGCATACCGTCGTGGTCCGGCGCTGCCAAGACATCGCCGGGAGGGAGGAACGAATGCGCATCGTGGGCATGGCGGTCGTGGGGCTAGGGTGCCTCGGACTCATGGGGTGCGTTGCGGAAGGCGCGGGCTATGCCGGATATCCCGGTGGTGGCGCCTATGCTTCGGGCGGTGCGGGCTACGTGCCGGATGGTGTGGTCTATGGTACCCCGTCCTATGGCTATTCCGCGCCGGGCGCCGTCATCGTGCCCGGTGCTGCCGTCGGGTTCGGGTTCGGCGGCGCCCGATATCGGCGGGACGACTTCGCGCGCCGGCGGTTCGAGCAGGAGCGGTTCCAGCACGAGCGGGTCCATAACGACCGCGTGCGCGAGCAGTATCAGCGGGACCGCCTGTCCCGCCCCGAGCACGTGCCGCCGCCGTTCCAGGGCGCGCGCCCCGGCCCGCCGCCCGGCCCGTTCCAGGGCGCGCGTCCGCCGCCGCCGCCGCCGCAGGTGTCGTCGCCCCGGCCGCCCCCGCCGCAGGGCGGACTGGTGGGCCGGCCCGTCGGCCGCCATCCCTGGGACCGGAGCTAGGCGGGTTGCCTTTCGGCCGCCGGGGCATCATAGGAGCGCCATGACGCCGACAGACATTGCCCGGGTGGAGACCTATCTCCGCCGCATCCTCGGAAACCAGCGCATCACAGTGCCCGCGCCGAAGCGAAAGGGCGCCACCGTCGAGGTGATGCTCGACGGGGAGTTCCTGGCGACCTTGCACCGGGACGAGGAGGACGGGGAGGTTTCGTTCTCCCTGCACATGACGATCCTGGATGAGGATCTGCCGCCCGCCCCGAAGAAGTAGCGTCAGGCGGCCTTCGCCAACTGCACCCCGCAGGCGTCGAAGGTCGCGAACAGCTTCTGCGCCTGCTCGGCCGAGAGCTTCAGGTGCGGCGGGCGGATCGTCTGCCAGGCGTCGCGCCCGGTGTGCCGGGCCAGCAGCGCCTTCAGGCCGGGGATCAGCGGCGCCGAGGTGACGGCGGCGCGCATGGCGGAGAGGGTGCGTTGCGCCTCGGCGCCGGCGGGGGTGTTCCAGTTGGCGTAGACGCGGGCGTTCTCGGCCACGCTTACGTTGCTCGCCGCCGAGATCGACCCGGCGCCGCCCGCGTTCAGCACCTGGTGCAGGTGGCCGTCATCGCCGCAATAGACCTCGAACCCGTCCTTGGCGAAGGCGTCGATGTAGGATTTCGTGTTGTTCCAATCGCCGGTGCTGTCCTTGAGGCCCTTGAAGGCGCCGGGGAGGGCGCGGAGCAGGCGTTCGATCAGCGACACGGTGATCGGGACCGCGGATTGCGCGGGGAAGTGGTAGAAGTAGAGCTGAACGGCGCCGCCGATGCGTTGCGCGACTTCGCTGTAGTAGGCGAACAGGCCGTCCTCGCTGGGGTTCTTGTAGAAGAACGGCGGCAGGACCAGGACGCCGCGGGCGCCGAGTTCGGCCGCGCGCCGCGCCATCAGGACGGTGTCGGTGATGGCGGGGACGCCGCAGCCGGGCAGCAGCTTGGCGGCCGGGATGCCACGCTCGACAAGCCCCTCCATCAGGGCGATGCGCTCGGCGACGCCCAGGGAGTTCGCTTCCCCGGTGGTGCCGAGCACGCCGAGGCCGTTGCAGCCGTTGGCGAGGAGCCAGCGGCAATGGTCGGCCATCGGGTCGAGGTCGATCGACAGGTCGGGCTTCATGGCCGTCAGCACCGCCGCGTTGACGCCGCCGTAGAGCGCTTCCTTGATCATGTCCGGGGTTCCCTTTTGGTCTGATTGGTGGGGGGTCTGCGTGCGCGGGGCGTCTGGCCGGGCCAGACGACGATGTGATGTTCGAGCTGGCCGGCCCGGCGCTCGTCGCGGGCCCGGCCGCGGACGGAGATGCCGGCGGCGTGCACCGTCTCGGTGTCGCCGGAGACAAGGGGGTGCCACCAGGCGAGGCCGCGGCCCTCGGCGACGCGGCGGTAGGCGCAGGTGGGGGGCAGCCAGTCGATGTCGGGCAGGGTCTGGGGCGTGAGACTGACGCAGTCGGGGACCCAGTCGCGGCGGGTCTCGTACCGGCGGCAACGGCAGGAGGCGGTGTCGAGCAGGCGGCAGGATACGTCGGTGAACGCGATCTCGTCCGTTTCCTCGTCGCGGAGCTTGTGCAGGCAGCAGCGTCCGCAGCCATCGCACAGCGATTCCCACTGTTCGGTCGTCATGCGATCGAGGGGGGTGGTGGTCCAGAACGGCGGGTCGGCCGGCATGGGGGTGGTGTAGCAGAGGCGGGGGCGGGAGGGGAGGGTGTCAGGCGAAGCCGTTTTCGATGATGTCCCGCATGCGGACGAGCATCCCTCCCTCCGGGTCGTCCGGAAGGTCGCGGAAACCGAACTGCCGGTAGAATGTCCGCAATTCGTCGTCGAGCGGATGTGTCAACACGCCGAAGCAGCCGATGTCGCGCAACACGCGCACGGCTGTTCCGAAGGTGAAGAACATCAATGAACGGGCATAGCCTCGTCCCTGGTGCTGCCGGTCCACGGCAAGCTGTCCCAAGACGAGCACCGGCAACGGGTCGGGCTGGTTGCGCTGAGCCGGTTTGGGGAGGAGTCCACGTCGGACCTGGCCGGCGCTCAAAGCGACGAACGCGATGACGCTGCCCTGCTGAGTTCCCCGCAACACGCTGGTGCGGGACGCCCCGCTGATTTGGTTGTTCAGGGCATGACGCCGGAACCATAGATCGATCGCCGGACGACCGCAGTCGAATGCCGCCCTGTCGTCACTCGCGTCCAGCGGCCTTGGCCCGGTCAGGTCTCCCATACGGGGCGGGTTGCCGCGAGGCGCTTGAGTTCCGGCACGTCGCGCGGGGGAGCATTCGCCCAGGCTTCGAATTCGTCCCACTTGTCCGCGGGGATATCGACGACCCTTCGATCCATGATCTCCAGCTCCGCGGCGATGACGGCCTGGCGGCGGACGAAGTCGCTGATCGTCGTGTGTGCGTGGGCGGCCGCACGCTCCAGCACGTTCTTCTCCGACGGGCTCAGGCGGACGCTAAGGACGGAACTGGCGGCGGGCATGGGATGCTCCTCTGTATGACTATGTCATACAGAGGTCCACAGGTTCAAGGCACGAGCGCGTGGATCAGCAGGAACGTCGCCGCGCCGGCGGCCAGCAGCAGGAACGGTGAGGCTCGTGTCGTGCTCAGCACGAGGGTCGAGGCGCCCGCGACCGCCCAGGCCCACGGGCCGCCGCGGGCCGCCTGCAGCACGGTCAACGCCGCGGCCAGGATCAGCCCGGCCGCGATGGGCGCCAGGCCCTGTTCGACGGCGCGTTGCCAGTGTGCGCCGCGGTGGCGGGACCACAAGCGGGCCAGGGCATAGAGCAGCAGGGAGGAGGGGACGAAGATCGCGACGGAGGCGACGAGCGCCCCCTGCCACCCGGCGACCTGCCAGCCGATCAGCGTGACCAGCAGCGATCCGGGACCGGGGGACAGGCGGGAGAGGGCGAAGAGGGTGACGAACCCGTCCTCGGTCAGCCAGGCGTGGTTCGTGACCGACTGGCGGTGGATTTCCGACAGGACGGACTGGCCGCCGCCGATCGTGGTGAGGGACAACGGCGCGAACACGGCGAAGATGGCGAGCAGGAGCTGCGCGCGGATCACGATTGCCCCGGGGCAATCACGCGCGGCGCCAGGCGAGTGCGACGCTGAGGGGGGCGAGGGGCAGCAGCACCGCCAGCAGCGGCAGGCGGAACACGCCGACGCCTGCGAAGGTCGCGAGCAGGATCAGCAGCGGGATGGGCGCCAGACAGCGCCGGGCCGCGCGGATGCCCATGGTGGCGCCGAGCCCGATCGCCGCTGCCGCCACGCCCTCCAGCGCCGCCCGGACCGTCGGCTGTTGCGACACGGTGGCGAGCAGGGTGACGGAGACCAGGATGAGCAGGCCAGGGGGCACGACGATGGCCAGCGCGCCCAGCAGCGCGCCGCGGCCGCCGTGCATGCGGTAGCCGAGCCAGATGGCCAGGTTCACGACGTTGATGCCGGGGAAGATCTGGCACAGGCCGAGGCCTGCGATGAAGTCGGCCTCGGTCATCCAGCCGCGCTCGTGGACGATGACGCGGAGCATCCAGCCGCTCATGCCGCCACCGAAGCTGGTGAGGCCGATGCGGGTCATGGTCGCGGCGAACTGGGCGAGCGTGGGCGGGTGGGGGTTCACCCCGGGAAGGTCGGCAGGTGCCGATCGGATGTCAAACGTGTATAGGCCCGGCCCATGGCGCCGCGCAGCATCTCCATCGTGTTCATGCTGGCGACGATCGCCATCGACGCGCTGGCGTTCGGGATCATCGTGCCGGTGGTGCCTGATCTGGTGAAGGAGCTTTCGGGGCTGGATGCGTCCGGCGCGTCGTTCTGGATGGGGGCGCTGCTGGGCGCGTTCTCGTTGATGCAGTTCCTGTGCGCGCCGTTGCTGGGGGCGCTGAGCGACCGGTATGGGCGCCGGGTGGTGCTGCTGATGTCGCTGGCGGGGATCTGCGTCAACAACCTGATGCTGGTGTGGGCGCCGACGCTGGCATGGCTGTTCGTGGGGCGGCTGGTGGCGGGGGCGACGGCGGCGAACTTCGCTGCGGCGACGGCCTCGATCGCGGACGTGTCGACGCCTTCGCAGCGGGCGCAGCGGTTCGGGCTGGTGGGGGCGATGTTCGGGCTGGGGTTCGTCGTCGGGCCGGCGCTGGGGGGGCTGCTGGGGACGTACGGGGTGCGGGTGCCGTTCATGGTGGCGTCGGCACTGGCGGGGGCGAACCTCCTGTATGGGGCGCTGTTCGTGCCGGAGACGCTGGCGGTGGAGAACCGGCGACCGTTCCGCTGGGCCGCCGCGAATCCGATCGCGAGCCTGTGGGTGGTGTTCCATGATCGCGACTATGCGCGGCTGGTGGTGGCGTGGTGCTGCACGTGGTTCGCGCTGGGGGCGTTGCAGAGCAGTTTCGTGCTGGCCAACGATCTGCGGCTGGGCTGGACGAGCCAGGAGAACGGGCTGGCGCTGGCGGTCGTGGGCGTGGGGTCGGCGCTGGTTCAGGGGCTTGTGGTGCGGCGGGCGGTGCCGGCCTTGGGGGAGCGGCGGGCGGCGCTGGTGGGGTATGGGTTGGCGGGGGTGGCCTACGGGCTGTTCGCGATGGCGTTCACGCCGTGGATCCTGCTTCTGGGCATCGTGCTGCAATCGGCTTCGGCGATCAGCGGGCCGGCGGTGCAGTCGCTGGTGTCCGCCCGGGCGGGGGCCGATCACCAGGGGGCGATGCAGGGGGCGCTGGCGTCGTTCCAGGGTTTGACGGCGATCTGGGCGCCGTTGCTGACGGGTTGGGCGTTCGGGGTGTTCACGGGGCCGGAGGCGCCGGTGTATCTGCCGGGGGCGCCGTTCCTGCTGGCGGCGGGGGCGTATGGGCTGGCGTTCTGGGCGGTGTGGGGGCTTCCGGCGCGCCGGGCGTCGTAGGGTCCGGTGCTGCGTGACCCCGATGATGGGGCGTGCGCGCGTTTCTGGAATTTGTCAGATGTTCTGATGGCGGTGGAAACGCTCACGTTCGGGTGATATGAACCGGCATGGCATCGACATCGACCGAGCAATACCTGCTTGAGCTCATCAACGACACGCGGCTGGACCCGTTGGGAGACGCCGCGCGGTACATCACGACCTACACGCCGCTGGCGTCGCCGCGGTCGAACATCCAGAACGCGCTGAACTTCTTCGGCGTCAGCGGCTCGCAGTTGCTGGCGGCGTATCAGGCGTTGGCGCCGGCGGCGCCCGTCGCGTGGAACGATGCGTTGGCCACGGCGGCGGCGGGCCACAACGCGGCGATGATCGCGGCGGATCAACAAACGCATCAGGCGCCCGGCGAGCCGGGCCTCGGGCAGCGCTTCACGAACGCCGGCTATACCTTCACGACGGGCGGGGAGAACGTGTACGCGTACTCGGACGACGTCCTGTATGCGCATGCCGGGTTCATGGTGGATTGGGGTGGCAGTGCCGCGACGGGGGGCATGCAGTCGCCGCCGGGGCACCGGACGAACATCATGTCCGCCAACTTCCGCGAGGTCGGGCTCGCGGCAACGGCCGAGACGAATCCGGCCACGCAGGTCGGCCCACAGGTCGTCACCGAGGATTTCGGCTCACGCGGGGTCGCCGGCGTCATCCTGCTCGGCGTCGCCTATGGTGACGCGGACCATGACGCCTTCTATTCCGTGGGCGAGGGGCGTGCGGGGCTGGCCGTGAGCACCAGCACGGGCGGCACGTCTTCGACCGCGAGCGGGGGGTATTCGCTGACCAGCAGCCTGACCGGGCTGCAGACGGTGACGCTGTCGGGCGCCGGGTTGGCGACTGCGGTGGGGTTCGCGACGACTTTCACCAGCGGGCTGAACGCGAAGCTCGATGTGGTCGATGGGGCGACGCTGCTGACGTCGGCTTCCGGGACGGTGACGGGCGGGGTTTCGGCGGTTCGGGTGCTGGGCGTCGCGGGGCGGAGCGTGACGCTGGGCGATTCCGTCGGGCGGACGCTCGCGGGCAATGCCGGGGACGACACGCTGACGGGCGGCGCCGGCGCGGACACCGTGGCGGGCGGGGCCGGCAACGACACGATCGATGGGGGCCTCGGGTCCAACGCGCTCGATGGCGGGGCGGGGGACGACACGGTTTCCTTCGCCTTTGCCAGCACGGCCGCGCTGGTCACGCAGAGCGGCAGCACCTGGACGGTCGATGCGCCGGGGGTGCACGACGTGGTCACGGGATTCGAGCACTACCGGTTCAGCGACACGACGGTCACGTCGCTTGCGTCCATCGCCAGCCACGACATCCGCTTCACCAATCCCGGGGCGGCGACGTCGGGATCGGGCGCCAGCGCGGCCTATGCGGGACCGGTCGATTATCTGCAGCACGAGTATATCTGGTCGAGCACGGACAGCGTCGCGATCTCGGCCGCGTCGCCCAACACGTTCCTGAAAGGGAATGCGGGCGGCGACGCGTTGCTGGTCGCGGGCGGCAAGAACGTGCTGGACGGGGGCGGCGGGTCCAACTTCCTGATCGGGGGGACCGGGGCGGATGGGGGGACAGACACGTTCTTCGTCGACAGCCGCTCCAGCGTCGAGACGTGGAGCACGATCGTGAACTTTCATCTCGGCGACTACGCGACGATCTTCGGTTTCCATGCCGGAGTGAGCACGTTGCCGTTCACGGACGTGGATGGGGCGGTGGGGTACACGGGGTTCACGATCCATTCGGAGATCGACGGCGCGGGAACGGGGATCAAGGGCAGCATGACGTTTGCCGGCATCGACCGCGCGACCGCGAACGCGCATTTCGAGTTCACGACCGGGACGCTGCCGGGGAACATCGACTACCTGCTGATCCACTATGTGTAGGTCATGCTGACGCTGGTTCAGCCGGGGCCGGAGTACCTGGCCGAATACAAGGCCGCGCTGGAAGCCGGCTGGTCGCCCAGCACGGTCCGCGACCTGAGCGGGGAGCAGCTTGCGGCAATCGGGGCGGACCCGGCCGCCTTCCTTGCCGACGTGGGCCGGGAAGAGGGCGGGACGGTCACGACGGAAGACGGGACCGTGGTGCCCCGCCTGCCGCAGCGCGTGCGGTGGATGTGGGATGCCGCATCCGACGGAGGGGCGTTCTGCGGCTCGATCAACCTGCGGTTCCAGCCCGGCACGCTCGATCTGCCGCCCCACGTGTCCGGCCATATCGGGTATACCGTCGTGCCGTGGAAGCGGCGGCGGGGCTGCGCGCGGCGGGCGCTGGCGCTGATGCTGCAGGTCGCCGCCGGGGTGGGGTTGCCGCGCGTGCTGGTGACGTGCGACGTCAGCAACGTGGCGTCGCGCGGCGTGATCGAGGCGAATGGCGGCAGCCTGGCGGGCGAGACGCCCGGCACGGCGAATGCGGAGGGGAAATTCCTGTTCTGGCTTCAGACGCAGTAGTTCCGCCGCCCGCCGGGCGCGGTGCGGCCGGCATCCCGCTGATGGTCGCGGCGGTGACGTGCTTCGCCGGGCTGGACACGACCGCCAAGTGGACGAGCCAGATGCTGCCGCCGTTGCAGGTCGTGGGGCTGCGATACTTGTCCGCGTTCGTGTTCATCGTGCTGCTGTGCCGGCCGTGGCGGCGGCCGGGCACGTTCCGCAGCCGCAACCCGCGGGTGCAGGTGGCACGGGCGCTGTCGCTGGTGGTGGCGACGATGTGCGCGTTCACGGCGCTGCATTACCTGCCGCTGGGCCAGGTGACGGCAATCCAGTTCGCGGCGCCGCTGGTGATCGCGGCGCTGGCCGGGCCGGTGCTGGGGGAGTGGCCGGGGCCGCACCGGATCGCGGCGGTGGTCGTGGGGTTCGTGGGCGTGGTCGTGGTGACGCGGCCGGGCTTGCACATGCACTGGGCGGTGTGGGTGGCGGTGCTGTGCGCGTTGATGGGCGCGGTGTATGCGCTGACGACGCGGCGGCTGGCGGGGCGGGACCGGCCGTTGGTGACGCTGTTCTGGTCGGGGCTGGTGGGGGCGGTCGCCGTGCTGCCGGCGATGGTGGCGGTATGGGTGCCGATGCCGGCGGCGGCGTGGGCCGCCACCGGGTTGATGGGGGTGCTGGCGACGCTCAGTCATTATCTGCTGATCCTGGCCAACGAGCGGACGGCGGCATCGACCTTGGCGCCGTTCACCTACACGCAGCTCGTGGGGGCGACGCTGCTCGGGTGGCTGGTGTTCGGCGACCTGCCGGACGGGTGGACGGTTCTGGGGGGCGGGATCGTCGCGGCGTCGGGGCTGTATATCCTGTTCCGGGAGCGGGTCAGGCGTCGCGCCGGGCCTTGAGCCGGAGGTCGAGCCAGAGCAGCGTGGCGCTGACCAGCACGAGGAGGACGGCGACGGCGGCGAGGGTGGGGTCGAGCTTGTCGTTGATGCCGTCCCACATGCGGCGCGGCAGGGTGAAGACCCGGCGGCCGGCGATGAAGAGCACGAGCACCAGCTCGTCCCAGCTATGGATGAAGGCGAGGAGCGCGCCGGACAAGACGGAAGGCCGGACGAGGGGCAGGAGGATGCGGGCGAGGACCTGGTGGGGGGCGGCGCCGAGCGAGCGGGCGGCGGGTTCGAGCCTCGGGTCGATGCCGGCGAGTGCAGTGGAGACGAGGATGACGACGTAGGGGAGCCCGGTGACGGAATGGGCGAGGATGACGCCGGGCAAGGTGTCGAGCAGGCCGAGCCAGGCGTAGGTTCGGTAGAGGCCGAGCGCGTAGACGATGCTGGGGACGATGAGGGGGACCAGCATGAGGCCGGCGACGGCGCGGGCGGTGCGGGTGCCGACTCGCCAGCAGCCGATGGCGCAGAGGGTGCCGAGGGTCGTGGCGACGGCGGCGGAGATGGTGGCGATCAGCAGGCTCTGGCCGATGCTGGAGTGCCAGGCGTCGCTGGTGAGCAGGCGGGCGTAGTGCTGCAGGCTGAGCTCGTGCTGTGGGAGGCTGAGGTAGCGCTGGTCGGTCAGGGAGACCGGCAGGACGATGGTGATGGGCAGCAGCAGAAACAGCAGCACGGCCCAGGCGGCGGCTTTGCTCATCGCAAGACCCTCATCGCAGCCCCGGGGTCGCGCGGAGGCCGATGGCGCGGGAGAGGCCGAGGAGGGCGGCGATGGCGATGATGAGGGTGGTGGCGAGCATGGTGCCGACGCCCCAGCGGAGCAGTTCCTGGATCTGGATGCTGACGTACTGGGCGACCATCAGCACGCGTCCGCCGCCGAGCAGGACCGGGGTGACATAGAAGCCGAGCGAGAAGATGGTGACCAGCACGGCGGCGCCGGCCACGCCGGGGAGGCTGAGCGGGAGGAAGACCCGGCGGAACGCCTGGCCGGGGGTGGCGCCCAGGCCTCGGGCGGCGGCGACAAGGCTGCGGTCGATGCCGGCCATGTGGGCGGACATGGCGAGGATGGCGAAGGGGAGCATGTAGTGGACCATGCCGACGGCGACGCCGAAGGTGTTCCACATCAGCGGCAAGGGTTCGTCGATCAGACCCCAGCGGGTGAGCCAGGTGTTGAGCAGGCCTTCGCGGCGCAGCAGCGCCACCCATGCGAAGCCGCGGGCCAGGACGGAAACCCATAGGGGCAACAGCACGCAGGCCAGCATGACCCGGCGGAGGCGGGGCGTGGCCTGGGTCAGGGTGTAGCTGACGGCGTATCCCAGCAGGAGGGCGGAGAGGGTGGTGATGGCGCAGATGCGGGCGGTGTTGCCCAGCATGCGGGCGATGCCGGCGCTGGTGAACAGCAGGGCGTAGTTCTCGAGCCCCGGTTCCGGGTCGGTGACGGAGAGCACGAGGACCTGGGCGATGGGGAACAGGTAGGCGCCTGCGAGGAGGAGCAGGGCGGGGAGGGGGAGGAGGCGCCAGAGGGTCATGCGGTGAAGCCCTCTCCCGTCGGGAGAGGGTTGGGTGAGGGCCTGCCCGCAGTTCCGGCGCCGGTCGCGTATGCGGGGCAGGCCCTCACCCCGGCCCTCTCCCGATGGGAGAGGGAGATCATGCGGAGAGGAAATCCAGGAACTTGCGGAAGGTGGCGCCGTGGTTGGCGGCGTACCATGGGGCGTCGATCTTGGCCTGGAGGGCGGCGTTTGCGGGGCTGCTGGGATCGACGGTTTTCAGGGCTTCGGGGACCAGGGGGGCGGCGGCGGGGTTGGCGGGTCCGTTGCCCATGCTGCCGAGCAGGGCGACCTGGCCCGGGGGGTCCTGCATGGCGGCGATGGCGACCATGGCCTGCTTGCCGGCGGGGTTGCCCTTGGGGATGGTCCAGAGGCCGGGTTGCAGGAGGCCGCCGGTGAAGGTCCAGTCGATGCGGGCGTTGGAGTCGCGCTTCAGCAGGTTGGCGCGGGTGTGCCAGAGCCAGCCCATCGCGACCTCTCCGTCGCGGAGCAGGGACTGGCTTTGGGCGCCGGTGTCCCAGGTGAGGAGTGCGTCCTTGATGGAGGCGAACTTCCTGAAGGCGCGATCGACGTCGAGGGGGTAGAGCTTGTCGATCGGGACGCCGTCGGCGATCAGCGCCATTTCGAGCATCGCCTGGCTGTCCTTGCGGATCATGCGCTTGCCGGGGATCTTCTTGAGGTCGAAGAAATCGGCGAGGGTGGGAGTGCCCTGGACCTTCCGGGTATCCCAGGCCTGGACGCTGCTGAACATGTAGTTGCAGACGCCGTATTCGTAGGCGAAGCCGGGGAGGACCTTGGACTTGTCGACGACGGTGTAGTCGATGGGTGTCAGAAGGCCGCGTGGGGCGAGTTCTGCGAGTCCGGTGACGCCGCTGTCGCAGAGGTCCCAGGCGACGTTGCGGGCCTCGACCATGGCGCGGACCTTGCCGTTGCTGGGTCCGCTGCCGTCGAGGATCATCTTTGCGCCGGTGGCCTTGGCGTAGGGTTCGGCGAAGGCTGCGGTGAAGGCGGGGATGGCGTCGCCGCCCCAGTTGCACAGCACGACGTCGGGGGTGGCGGCGCGCGCGCGGGGGACGAGGGCGGTCGTGGCGGCGGCGGCGAGGAGGCCGCGGCGGGAGAAGAGGGCCAGGTCTTGTCCGAATTGCTGCATGGGGGGTTCCTCAGGGGTCGTCGGTGACGGGGACGCTCGCATCGGGGTCCCAGCCCAGGCGGAGCGTGTCGCCGGGGCGGGGTGGTTGGGTGCGCCAGGTTGGCAGTATGGCCTGGACGGGGCCGAGATGGGGGACGTCGAGCGTCACGAGCCAGGACTCGCCGAGATAGGCGCAGGTGGCGACCGTGCCCTCGATCTGGTTGGGGGCCGGGTTGGCGTGGAGTTTCTCGGGGCGGAGGGCGATGAGGGTGCGGGCGCCGGGGGAGGGGCCGGCCTGGTGGAAGCGGTGGGGGCCGGCGGTCCAGGTGAAGCCGTCGGGGCCGGCGGGCTCGGGCGTCGCCGGCCAGATGTTGCAGCGGCCCAGGAAGCCGGCGACGAAGCGGGTTGCGGGGCGTTCGTAGAGGGTGGCGGGCGGGCCGAGCTGCACCAGGCGGCCGTGGTTGAGGATTGCGACCTCGTCGGAGAGGCTGAGGGCTTCCGCCTGGTCGTGGGTGACGAAGATGAAGGTGAGGCCGAGGCGGGCGTGGAGGGCGGAGAGTTCTTCCTGCATCGAGACGCGGAGGTTCTTGTCGAGGGCGGAGAGGGGTTCGTCGAGCAGGAGCAGGCTGGGGCGGAAGACGAGGGCGCGGGCGAGGGCGACGCGCTGCTGCTGGCCGCCGCTGAGCTGTTTGGGCATGCGGGCGGCGAGGGGGGCGAGTTGCACGAGATCGAGCGCCTCGGCGACGCGGGTGGCGATTTCGGCGCGGGGGGTGTGGCGGACGCGGAGGGGGAAGGCGACGTTCTCGGCAACGGTGAGGTGGGGGAAGAGGGCGTATCCCTGGAAGACCATGCCGAAGTGGCGGCGCTCGGGCGGGAGGTGTTCGATGGGGGCGCCGTCGAGGAGGATGCGGCCGGAGTCGGGGGTGACGAAGCCGGCGATGGCCATGAGGAGGGTGGTCTTGCCGGAGCCGGAGGGCCCGAGCAGGGTCATGAAGCGGCCGCGGCCGACCTGGAGGGAGACGGCGTCGAGGGCGGTGGTGGCGCCGTATCGCTTGGTGACGCGGTCGGCGTCCAGCGCGTGGGCGGTGGTGGTGGGGGTCATGGGGTGGGGGCAAGCAAGCGCGGGGCCACGGGTGGAGGGGCGGTTTTGCGGCGCTGGGTTATCGAGAAAGATCAACCACCAAGGGCACCAAGGCCACCAAGTCCATCGCAGGGCCGTTGAACGGTCATCCGGTCAGCACTCTTCGTACCTTTCTGGCTCGCGTGCTCTGGCTCATTGCCTCCTCCAGCGGAGAAGCAGCCCGGCAGATCGGGGATGATGACGCCGAACGCCGTCTCATCCGAACCGCCCTCGATCGCGACAGGGTAGCGCATGTTCATCTCATTACCTGGAGTGCTCTGGTATGCGGCTTGCGTCGCCGCTGTTGCAATCCGTGCGGAGCTTTCATGCCCAAGCCCTTCCATCTCGGCTGGTTCTATCAGGGGTCCAGCGTCCAGGCGTGGAACGAGCCGTGGACGGGAGCCATCGGCCGGGACTGGCGGAAGCCGGACCTTGTTGTCGACATGGCGCGGGCGCTGGAGCGGGCGTGCTTCGACTACCTGCTGATCGAGGACAGCTCGTATGTCGGCGAGAGCTATGGGTCTTCGCGGGACATCTATCTGCGGTCCGCCTTGAGCGTGCCGCGACAGGATCCTTCTGTGGTCGCTTCGATCCTGACGCAGGCGACGACGCGGATCGGGATCGTGCCGACGTTCGCGACGTTCGCGTATCCGCCGTATCTGGTGGCGCGGCTGGTGGCGTCGCTGGACCAGGTGTCGGACGGGCGGATCGGGTGGAACGCGGTCACGGGCAGCAGCGACATGGCGGCGCGGAACTTCGGGCTGCCGGGGCTGCCGGAGCATGACCTGCGGTACGACATGGCCGACGAGTACATGCAGGTCGTGACCGGGCTGTGGGAGAGCTGGCAGCCGGGGGCCATCGTGGCCGACGAGGCGAGCGGCGTGTTCGCCGACCCGGCACGGGTGCGGGCAATCGACTTCGAGGGGCAATACTTCAAGTCCCGGGGGCCGTTGAACTCGGGGCCGCCGGTGCAGTCGCGGCCGGTGATCGCGCAGGCCGGGGGCAGTCCGCGGGGGCGGCAGTTCGCGTCGCTGCATGCCGATACCATCGTCGCGGCGGTGAAGGGCGTGGAGGGGATGCGGGCGTATCGGGACGATCTGCGGGCGCGGGCGGCGGCGCAAGGGCGGGACCCCGACGGGATCAAGCTGCTGTTCCTGGTGTCGCCGATCCTGGGGGAGACGGCCGAGGACGCGGCGGCGCAGAAGGCGCGCCGGGCCGCCTGGGCGGCGAGCCGGATGCATGAGCGGCTGGCGCATTTCAGCAAGATCACGAACATCGACTTCGCGGCGCTGGACCTGGACAAGCCCGTGGGGGAGCTGACGACCAACGGGCACCAGCAGAGCCTGGCCGAGTTCCTGAAGAAGGCGGCGGGGCGCACGTTGCGGCAGACGATGAGCGATTACGAAGGGACGGTGCAGTCGGTGGAGCTGGTGGGCACGCCGGATGCGGTGGCGTCGCAGATGGGCGACGTGATGGCGGCGGTGGGCGGCGACGGATTCCTGTTCAGCCTGCCGAACGTCAGCCGCCGGGCGGTGGCGGAGGTGGCGGACGGGCTGGTTCCGGCGCTGCAGCGGCGGGGGCTGATGCGGACGGCCTACGAGCATGCGACGTTGCGGGAGAACCTGATGGCGTTTTGACGCCGCGCCCGCTTCGTGCGAGCGCAGGCCCATGAAGCAGATCCGACTGAACGCGTTCGACATGAACTGCGTGGGGCATATCCAGCAGGGGCTGTGGACGCACCCGCGCGACCGGTCGGCGGCGTACGGCAGCCTGGATCATTGGGTGGAGCTGGCCCGGCTGCTGGAGCGGGGGCTGTTCGACGGGTTGTTCCTGGCTGACGTGCTGGGGGTCTACGACGTATTCGGGGCCGGGCCGGAGGCTGCGATCCGGCATGGGGTGCAGGTTCCGGTCAACGACCCGATGATGCTGGTGCCGGCGATGGCGCATGCCACGACGAACCTGGGCTTCGGCGTGACGGCGAACCTGAGTTACGAGCCGCCCTATGTCTTCGCGCGGCGGATGTCGACGCTGGACCACCTGACCGGGGGACGGATCGGGTGGAACGTGGTGACGGGCTACCTGGACAGCGCGGCGCGGGCGATGGGGTTCGACCGGCAGGTGGCGCATGACGACCGGTACGACGTCGCCGACGACTACATGCAGGTCGTCTACAAGTTGTGGGAGGGGAGCTGGGCGGACGACGCAGTGCGGGCGGACCGGGGTGCGGGCGTGTATGCCGACCCGGCGCGGGTGCGGGCGGTGCGGCATGACGGGCCGCATTACCGGATGCAGGGGGTGCATCTGTCGGCGCCGTCGCTGCAACGCACCCCGGTGCTGTACCAGGCCGGCAGCTCGGACCGGGGGCGGCGGTTCGCGGGTTCGCATGCGGAGTGCGTGTTCCTGAACGGGGGGCCGGTGGGGCAGGTCGCGGGGCATGTGGCGGCGATCCGGGCGGCGGCGGTGGCGGCCGGACGGGCGGCGGGAGACGTGCTGGCGTTCGTGGGGGTCAGCGTGATCGTGGCGGAGACCGAGACGCTGGCGCGGGCGAAGCTCGAGGATTATCGGCGGTATGCTTCGGGGGAGGCGGCGCTGGTGCATGCCTCGGCCAGCATGGGGATCGACCTCGACGCGTACGGGATGGATCAGCCGATCGAGGCGGTGCCGACGCAGGCGATCGCGAGCAACCTGGCTTCGATGGCGGCGCAGGCGATGACGAAGCGGAAGCTGCTGGACCGGATGGTGCTGGGGAGCCGGCAGGTGCCGATCGTTGGGGATGCCGGGCAGGTGGCGGACGCGTTGATGGCGTGGGTTGGGGATGCGGATGTGGATGGGTTCATCCTGTCGCGGACGGTGACGCCCGAGTGCTTTGCCGATTTCATCGCGCTGGTGGTGCCGGAGCTGCAGCGGCGGGGGGCCTACAAGGAGGCGTATGCGCCGGGGACGCTGCGGGGGAAGCTGTTCGGCGCCGATCGGTTGCCGGCGCGGCATCCGGCGGCGGCGATGCGCTGGCCTGACGCTTCCTGACGAAAGCCACCGCACCATGACAGGGTGGTGCGGTAAAACTGCCTTGACGGTCCGCAGCGAGGGGAAGCGCGATGGCGAGTGGCGGAATGCGCCGGTTGGCGGTCCTGGCCGGGGCGGTGCTGGGGCTTGCGGCGTGCCAATCCGCCGTGCCTGCGCCGGAGCCGGTGGCCGTCGCGCCGCCGCCGCCCAAGCCGGTGCGCGTGGCGCAGAAGCCGGTACGGCCGAAGCGTGCGGAGGTGGCGTGCAAGACGGCGGCGGAGCTTACCGCCGAGCGGAAGGAGGCGCTGTTCCGGCAATTCGCGGCGCTGCAGGACGGTGCGCCCGAGACGACACTGGTTTCGCAGCCGGCTTCTGCTCCGGCCGCGTCCGTCGCATGCCGGCACGCGGCGCGGTAGGCGCGATGGACCACTCCTATGGCATGGGCCGGATGACCGAACCGACGCCGGCCGAGATCTCCGTGGGCGCCGGGATCGTGTCGTTCCTGCATGGCGGAGGGCGGCTGGTCGTGGTGGCGGGGCCGACCGGCGCCGGGACTGCGGGCCTTCTGGACCTGGTGCTGGCCGGAATGCCCGCCCGGGTGCTGCGTGTCCGGAACCGGCTGCCCGGACCGCTGGACCTGGCTGGCATCCTGTCGCAGATCGATCCCGCCACGAATGCGGATGCGCATGCGGATGAGGCGGGCGCCCTGCTGCGCTGCCTGACCGACCGTGCCCATGACGCCGGCCCGGCGGTCCTGGCCGTCGACGACGCGCATACCCTGACCCCCCGGGCGCTGGCCGCGCTGGCGCGCGTGCCCGGGTTGGGGGGACCGGATCTGCCGGGCGCCATCCTGCTGCTGGCAGGCGAGGGGGCGTTGCTGGACAAGCTGTCGGCGCGGGGGCTGGAGCGCATGCGCGATCCGGCAACGGCCCTGACGGTTCGGCTGGCGGGATTGGCGCAGGCGGAGGCGGATGCCCCTGCGCCGCGGTCGCTGCGGCCTTGGCTGATGGGCGGCGCCGCGGCGATCCTGGCCGCGGGCGTGTTGTTGCGTCCGGACGCCGGTCCTGCGCCCGAGTTGCCGGCGGGCGGTGCGCCCGTTCAGCGCGTGGCTTCGGCGCAGGAGGATCCGACGCTGGCCCGGGCTGCGCCGGCCCGGGCTGCGCCGGTCGAGGTTACGGCGCCGCTCGTGCCGCCGCCGGTGCTGGATGCGCCGGACGTGCTGCATGCCGAGCCGGGTGCCGGGGTCGTCGCGCCCGATGCGGCGATCCGGCGCGGGTTCGACGCGTTCCTGGATCGGGCCGGGCCGGACACGGCGCTGCTGACGGGCGAGGCGCGGGAGGGACTGTATCGCGAGTATCTGAGCTGGCGGGCGCGCAGCCCCGTGGCGCGGACGGGGGGGCCTTCGCCCTGACCGTCCGCGTTTTTTGGTGCTTCAGGTGCCGATCAGGCCGCCGTCCTTCTTGGTGATGACGACGGTTGCCGGGCGCGGCGGCATCTTGGCGTCGAAGTCGGGCCAGCGGGTGACGGGGTTGTCGTAGGACGAGCCGTCGAAGTCGGCGCCCGGATGCTGGACGGCGACGAAGAAGGTGCGGTTGTCGGGCGTGAACTCGGGGCCGCACATTTCCGCGCCGACGGGGGTGCGGAAGAACATGCGGGTCACGGCGCGGCCCGGGCCCTGGGTGTCGCAGGCCCAGATGCCGTCGCCGATGCCGTATTTCGACTGCTCCTTGCCCTGGTCCGACGCGATCCACATACGGCCCTTGCTGTCGAAGGCGATGTTGTCGGGGCAGGCGAGCCAGCCGGAGGCCGTCAGCTCCCCACCGTACTTGGCCTGGTGCGCGGGGACGGAGGGATTGCCGGCGACGAGGAACATGTCCCAGGCGTAGGTGGTGGCGGCGTGGTCGGGCTTTCCGGCCGTCATCGGGGGGGACATCTCCAGGATCTGGCCATAGAGGTTGCCGGCGCGGGGGTTTGCGCGGTCGAGCTGGTCGGCCTTGCGGGAGGAGTTGTTGGTCAGCACGACGTAGACCTTGCCGGTGACAGGATTGGGCTCGACGTCCTCGGGCCGGTCCATCGGAGTCGCCTTCACCAGGTCGGCGGCGCGGCGGGTGTCGATGCTGATGTCGGCCTGGCTGCGGAAGCCGTTGGCGGGGGTGAGCGGTCCCTCGTTGAAGACGAGGGGGAGCCAGGTGACGACGCCGTCGTCGCCGAAGCGGGCGACGGAGAGGGTGCCGTGGTCCAGCAGGTCGCGGTTGGCGGCGCGGTCCGTGGGGTTCACGGCGTCGCGGGTGACGAAGCGGTAGAGGTATTCGAAGCGCTGGTCGTCGCCGGAGTAGATGGCGAGGCGGCCGTCGGGGGTGAGTGCGGTGGTGGCGCCCTCGTGCTTGAAGCGGCCGAGGGCGGTGCGCTTGATGGGCATTGCGGCGGGGTCGTAGGGGTCGATCTCGACGACCCAGCCGAAGCGGTTGGGTTCGTTGGGTTCGCGGTCGATGTTGAAGCGGTCGTGGAAGCGGCCCCAGCCGTAGCGGGCTTCGCCGGTGAGGCCGATGCGCTTGTAGCCGGCGGCCTCGGGCGAGTTCGCGGCGTTGCCGGCGAAGTAGACGTCGAAGTTTTCCTCGCAGGTGAGGACGGTGCCCCATGGGGTGGTGCCGCCGGCGCAGTTGCCGATCATGCCGAGGGCGGTGGTGCCGGCCGGGTCGGCGCCGGTCTTCATGCGGGGGTCGGCGGCCGCGGGGCCGGCAATGCGCATGGGGGTGTCGCCGGTGATGCGGCGGTTGAGCGGTCCCATGACGGTCTTCCAGGTGGCGCCGTCGCGGACGAGTTCCACGATGCTGCCGCCCAGGGCCTGGATTTCGACGTTGACCTGTTCGGCCGTGACGTGGGTGGCCGCGCCTTTTTCGGGCACGCCGGGGAAGGCCATGTGGGCTTCGATGTATTCGTGGTTGACCCAGAGCAGGCCGCGGTCGGAGGTGGCGGAGCCTTGCGGGAGGGGGAGGAAGGCCTGGTAGTCGGCGTTGTAGCCGAACTGGCGGGACTGCGCGGCGGCGGTCTGGTTCAGCGGGTCGAACGCGGGGGCGCCGGGGAGGATGGGGTCGCCCCAGCGGATGAGGACATGGGCGTCGTAGCCTTCGGCGACGGCCATGTCGGGCTGGGGGCCGTGGGCGATGGGCTTGAAGGTGAGGGTGGAGCCGTCATCGGCGCGGGCCGGGGCGGGACGTGCGCCGACGCCGGCGAGGGCGGTTGCGCCGAGAAGGCCGCGGAGCATGGAGCGCCGTGCGAGGCGGGTGTGGAGCACGTCCTGGAAGCGGGGTTCCGGGGAGGCGTTGATGCCGATCTCGTCGAGGCAGGTTGGTTCGGTCATGTCCGGCTCCGGGCGTGGGGTTCGGGTGGATAGGCAGAGACGCTGGCGTTGAGAATGACACTTCCGTGAAGCCGCGTCGAAGTGGGTGTGGCGGCGCATGGGGTGGGTGGGAAAGACGGCAGCCCGGGGGCGGGAGGCGGCGATGCGGAGCGTGGAGATGAGCGAACATCCTTGCGATCGATTGCCGGTCGCCCAGGCGCAGGTCGAGGCGGCTGCGTTGCTCACGGTCGATCGGCAGCTCCGGGAGTATTCCGGCGACATCCGGTTCGCCGGTTGACGCGCTGGCGTCATCGCCGCTTGACGCTGGCCGAGCATGGCCTCGAAGATCGTCCAGAAATTGTTCCGAGGGCAGCATCATGCGCATGGTTCTGATGGCGACGCTGGGTGCGGCGATGGCGTTTCCCGCGGTCGCTGCGCCGTTCAAATGCCCGAAAGTGGGGGGCAGCTTCGTCTTCGGGCAGGAGGCGAACGTCAACAGCCTGGACCAGATGACGTCGACGACCATCAGTACGCGCAACATCGCGATGAACATGTTCGAGACGCTGATGACGCGGGACGAGAACAACAACCCGATCCTGGATCTTGCGGAGAGCATGACCGAGGCGCCGGACAAGATGAGCTACACGTTCAAGCTGCGGTCCGGGATCAAGTTCCACAACGGCAAGCCGCTGACGACGGCGGACGTCTCGGCAAGTTGGGAGCGGTATCGGAAGGTGGGGTTGGACCGGCAGATCTTCGACGCGGTGGATTCGTGGGAGACGCCGGACGCAATGACGTTCGTCGTGAAGATGAAGATGGCGCAGCCGACGTTCATCGAGAAGCTGAGCAGCTTCAGCGTGCCCGTCGTGATCGCGCCGGCGGAGGCGAAGGACGACCCGCCGCAGCAGCTTCGGACGATCGGGACCGGACCGTGGCAACTGGTGCAGTCGGTTCCGGGGAGCTTCGTGACGATCAAGCGGTATGACGGGTATACGCCGAACCCGGCGTTCGAGCAGCGGACGGGGTTCGGCGGATACAAGCAGGCGTGCTTCGACCAGGTGACGTTCCGGATCGTGACCGAAGGCGGCGCCCGGGTCGCGGGGCTGGAGACCGGGGAGCTGCATGCGGTCGAGGACATCCCGACCAAGTCGCTGGACCGGTTGAAAACCAACAAGGACATCCGCGTGCTGCCGCTGGCGAACTGGTGGATCCAGATCGCGACGGTGAATGCGAGCCAGGCGCCGACCGACGACATCAGGGTGCGGCAGGCGATCCAGGCCGTGCTGGACATGGACGAGATCATGGACGCTGCGACGGACGGCAACTACCGGCTGAACTACGGCTATGCCTATCCGAACCAGCCGGACTACGTCGAGACGGGCAAGGCGACCTACAACCAGAAGGACCCGGCGAAAGCCAAGAAGCTGCTGGCGGAGGCGGGGTACAAGGGTCAGCCGATCGTGCTGCTGACCAACAAGGACTACACGTCGATGTACAACGCCGCCCTGGTGGTGCAGGAGCAGTTGAAGGCGGTGGGGATCAACGCCGAGGTGAAGGTGGTCGATTGGCCGACCTCGGTGCAGATGAGCCTGAAGCCGGATACGGGCTGGAACCTGTTCTTCAGCGGTTGGGGCACGCAGCCGGCGTTGGGCGCATTGGCGACGATGGCGTTCATGGCGCCGCCGGTCGCGCAGTACATGCCGAAGGACGGCAAGGACGATCCGGACGTGCTGGCGGCGTGGCGTGACATGAACGCGATGCCGACGAAGGAGGAGCGGAAGGCGGCGTTCGGGCGGATGCAGGCGGCGCTGCTGGAGAAGGCGTATTCGCTGCCGTTCGGGTCGTTGACCAAGGTGCAGGCGAGCCGGGCGAACGTCGACGGGTATGTGCCGTTCCGGATTCCGCGGATGTCGAACGTGTGGTTCACGAATTGATGCCGCTGCCTCTCCCGCCCGGCGGGAGAGGTTTTACGCGCGTATGACAAGGCTGTTCCTGGTTCGGCTGGCGGGAGCGGTGCCGGTGCTGCTGCTGGTCAGCCTGGTCAGCTTCGGGCTGATGCGGCTGATCCCCGGGGACCCGTCGGCCGCCATCGCCGGGCTGTCGGCCACGCCGCAGATGGTGGCGCAGATCCGCGAGCAGCTCGGGCTCGATCAGCCGTTCCTGACGCAGGCGTTGCGCTGGTATGGGGGGCTGTTGCAGGGGGACCTCGGGCGCAGCGTGCTGCTGGGGACCAGCGTGTTCTGGGCGACGATGGAGCGGTTGCCGGTCACCATCGCCCTGTCGCTGTATGCGCTGGTGCTGACGCTGGTGATCGGGATCGGCAGCGGCGTGCTGGCGGCGCTGCGGCAGAACACCTGGGTGGACCAGGCGGCGATGATGGTCGCGATGCTGGGGATCTCGGTGCCCAACTTCTTCCTGGGGCTGCTGGGGATCATCTGGTTCGCGGTGGGGCTCGGGTGGCTGCCGACGGGGGGGTATATCGCGTTCACGGCGGACCCGTGGGGGTGGTTCCGCACCAGCACGATGCCGGCCGTGTCGTTGGCATTGCTGCAGGTAGGGCTGCTGGCGCGGGTGACGCGGAGCACGATGCTGGAAGTGCTGCGGCAGGACTACGTGCGGACGGCGCGGGCCAAGGGGCTGCCGCGGCACCTGGTGGTGGGCAAGCACGCGCTGGCGAACGCGATGATCCCGATCACGACCGTCGTGGGCATCATCGTCAGCCTGCTGGTGTCGGGGTCGGTGGTGACGGAGACGCTGTTCAGCATCCCGGGGATCGGGCAGTTGCTGACGTCCGCCGTGCTGGGGCGGGACTACCCGATGGTGCAGGGCGGGCTGCTGCTGGTGACGGCGCTGCTGGTGCTGATCAACCTGGGCGTCGATCTGCTGTATGCGGTGCTCGACCCGCGGATCCGCTATGGCCGCTGACAGCCCGGCGCGGGCCACGCTGCGGCGGCTGCTGCGGCACCGGCTGTTCGTCAGCGGGATGGTGCTGTTCTCGATCGTGCTCGTGCTGGCGGCGCTGGCGCCCTGGATCACATCGACGGACCCGACGCGGCTGTCGATCCGGACGAAGTTCCGGCCGCCTTCAGGGGATTTCGTGTTCGGGACGGACAATCTGGGGCGGAGCCTGTGGTCGCGGACGGTGTGGGGGGCGCGGCTCTCGGTCGAGATCGGGGTGGCCGTCGTCGTGCTGAACGCGGT
The DNA here is from genome assembly GCA_964246015.1 of uncultured Acetobacteraceae bacterium. Lineage (GTDB taxonomy): Bacteria > Pseudomonadota > Alphaproteobacteria > Acetobacterales > Acetobacteraceae > JBBROS01. Next base: position 12,670 of record CAXTPG010000028.1, on the reverse strand, counting down.
GTTCGGGACGGTGATCGGGGCGTTGAGCGGATATTTCCGGCGGCTGGACGGGCCGATCATGCGGGTCAACGACGCGCTGATGGCGTTCCCGGCGATCCTGCTGGCGATCGGGATCACGGCGGTGCTGGGGCCGTCGACGGAGAACGTGATCCTGGCGCTGGCCGTCGTCTACATCCCGCGGACGGCGCGGATCGTGCGGGCGTCGGTGCTGGTGCTGCGGGAGATGGAGTATGTGCAGGCGGCGGTTGCGGCCGGGGCGTCGCATTGGCGCATCCTGCGGACGCATGTGCTGCCGAACGCGATGGCGCCGCTGATCGTGCAGCTCAGTTTCCTGTTCGCCTATGCGGTGCTGACGGAGGCGACGCTGTCGTTTCTGGGGTTGGGGGCGGTGCCGCCCACGCCGACCTGGGGGAACATCATGGCGGAGGGACGGCAGTACATGCGGGAGGCGCCGTGGATCATCACGGTGCCGGGCGTGCTGCTGATGATCACGGTCATGGGGCTCAACCTGCTGGGGGATGGGCTGCGGGACGTGCTGGACCCGCGGTTGAGACTGCAGCCTTGAGCCTGCTGGAGATCGAGGGGCTGACGGTCGCGTTCCGGACGGAGAGTGGCGAGGCGACGGCGATCGAGGATGTTTCGCTGAGCGTGGCGCCGGGGGAGATCCTGGGCGTGGTCGGCGAGAGCGGGAGCGGGAAGAGCGTGACTGCGCTGGCGATCATGGGGCTGCTGCCGGAGCCTGCGGCGCGGGTCGTCGGCGGGCGCGTGGTGTTCGAGGGGCAGGTGCTGACGGGGCTGTCCGAGGGGCGGATGCGGCGGATCCGGGGCCCGGGGATCGGGATGGTGTTCCAGGAGCCGATGACGAGCCTCAATCCCGTGTTCTCGATCGGGGAGCAGATCACCGAGACGCTGGAGGCGCATGGGGAACGCAATGCGGGCAAGCGGCGGGACCGGGCGGTGGAGATGCTGGAGCGGGTGGGGATTCCTTCAGCCTCGCGGCGGCTGAGGGATTTTCCGCATCAGTTGAGTGGGGGACAGCGGCAGCGCGTCATGATCGCGATGGCGCTTGCGTGCCGGCCGCGGCTGCTGATCGCGGACGAGCCGACGACGGCGCTGGATGTGACAATCCAGGCGGGGATCCTCGATCTGGTGCTGGATCTGCGGGAGCAGTTGGGCATGGCCGTGCTGGTGATCACGCACAACATGGGGGTGATCGCGGAGGTCGCGGACCGGGTGGCCGTGATGTATTCGGGGCGGGTGGTGGAGCAGGCGCCGGTTGCGCAGGTGTTTGCGGCGCCGGGTCATCCGTACACGCGGGCGCTGCTGGGGTGCGTGCCGACGCTGGACGATGACCGGGTTCGGCTTTCGGCGATACCGGGGCAGCTTCCGGACCCGCGGGCTCGGCCGCCGGGGTGCCGTTTCGCGCCGCGGTGCGGGTTTCATGTGGGGGCTTGCGACGCCGGGGTGCCGCCTTTGGTAGCGGTGGGTGCGGGGCAGGTGGCGGCTTGCATCCGGGCGGGGGCGGCGTGACTGCGCTGGTCGAGGCGGTGGGGCTCGTCAAGCATTACGACCTCGGCGGGACGGGGCCGTTCGGGTTCGGGGCGCGGGCGATGTTGCGGGCGGTGGATGGCGTGTCGCTGGCGATCGGGCCGGGGGAGACGCTGGGGCTGGTGGGGGAGAGCGGGTGCGGGAAGTCGACGTTGGGACGGCTGCTGATCCGGCTGTTGCCGCCGACCGCGGGTGCGATCCGATTCGACGGCGAGGACATCACGGGGCTGCATGGCGCGGCGTTGAAGCAGGCGCGGCGGCATACGGGCGTCGTGTTCCAGGACCCGTACGGGGCGCTCGATCCGCGGATGACGGTGGAGGCGATCGTGATGGAGCCGCTTCTGATCCATGGCGAGGCTGTCGACGGGAAGGCCCGGGTGGCGGCGATGCTGGAGACGGTGGGGCTGCCGGCGTCGGCGGCCGGGCGGTATCCGCACGAGTTCAGCGGCGGGCAGCGGCAGCGGATCGGGATTGCGCGGGCGCTGATCCTGCGGCCGCGGTTCCTGGTGTGCGACGAGCCGGTCTCGGCGCTGGATGTGTCCGTGCAGGCAGGGATCGTGAACCTGTTGCAGGATCTGCAGGCGGAGCTGGGGGTCGCGATGCTGTTCATCGCGCATGACCTGGGCGTGGTTCGGCACATCAGCGACCGCGTGGCGGTGATGTATCTGGGGCGGGTGGTGGAGCAGGCGGAGAAGCGGACGCTGTACGCCCGGCCGATGCACCCGTATACGCAGGCGCTGATCGCGTCCGTGCCGGCGCTGACGCCGGCGGGGCGGGAGGCACGGCGGGCGAAGCGGGCGGCGGTGAAGGGGGATATCCCGAGTGCGATGGCGGTCCCCAGCGGGTGCCGGTTCCATACGCGGTGCCCGCATGCGATGCCGCGGTGCCGGGAGGTCGATCCGGTGCTTGCGGAGCAGGGCGCCGGGCATAGGGTCGCGTGCCATCTGTACGACTGAGTCCAGCCCGGAGGTTTGGCCATGGTTCGCGTGATCGTTGTTCTGCTGCTTCTTGCGACGCACGCGTCGGCGCAGGACCTGCGTATCGGCGTCGCTGCGTTCGCGACGTCGGCCGACCCGCATTTCTATAACCTTGCTGCGAACAACAGCCTGGCGGCGCATGTGTTCGGGCGGCTGGTGCAGCGCGGACCGGATGCGACGCTGCAGCCGGACCTGGCGCTGTCGTGGACGGCGGTCGCGGACACGGTGTGGGAGTTCAAGCTGCGGCCGGGGGTTGCGTGGCACGATGGGCGGGCGTTCACGGCGGACGACGTGGCGTTCAGCCTGGGGCGGGCGCCCTCGGTGCCCAACAGCCCCAGCAGCTTCGCGGGCATGATCCGGGCGGTCGTGCGTGCGGAGGTGGTCGATCCGTTGACGCTGCGGCTGCATACGGCGGCGCCGGCGCCCAATCTGCCGGGGGATCTTGCCATCGTCTCGATCGTGTCGCGGCATGTGGGGGAGGGGGCGGACACGGCCGCCTACGATGCCGGGCGGGCGGCGGTGGGGACGGGACCGTTCCGGCTGGAGAGCTTTGCGCGGGGGGACCGGGCGGTGCTGGTCCGCAACGAGGCCTATTACGGCGGGGCGCCGGCCTGGGGCCGGGTGACGGTCCGGTTGATCGCGAACCCGGCCGCGCGCACCGCGGCGCTGCTGGCGGGAGACGTCGACGTGATCGACACGATCGCGGTGACGGACCTGCCGGGGTTGCGGGCCGACAAGCGGGTTTCGGTGTGGGAGGCGCCGGGGCTGCGGGTGATGTTCCTGGGGCCGGACTTCACGCGGGAGGGGCCCAGCCCGGACATCACCGGGCGGGACGGGCAGCCGCTGCCCACCAATCCGCTGCGGGATCTGCGGGTGCGGCAGGCGCTGTCGATGGGGATCGACCGGGCGGCGCTGGTGGAGCGGACGATGGAGGGGGCGGGGACGGCGACCGGGGAATGGCTGCCGCCCGGGCTGCCCGGGTCGCTGGACCGGCCGGCGCCCGCGTTCGACCCTGTGGGCGCGCGCCGGCTGCTGGCCGAGGCGGGGTATCCGGACGGGTTCCGGCTGGCATTCCATGCGCCGACCGATCGGTATCCGAACGGGCCGGCGGTCGCTCAGACCATCGCCGCGATGTGGACGCGGATCGGGGTGCAGACCCGGCTGGAGATGCTGCCGGGCGCCATCTACAGCCCGCGGGGGGTGAAGCACGAGTATTCGATGGGGTTGTGGAGCTGGAGCAACGGGACGGCGGAGGCGGGGTATGCGCTGCTGAACGTGCTGGGGAGCCAGGATGGGACGGGGCGCGGGATTTCGAACGTCGCGGGGTATTCCAGCAAGGCGCTGGATGCGCTGACGGACCGGGCGCTGGCGACGCTGGATGCGGGGCAGCGGGCGGCGTTGCTGCGGGAGGCGATGGCGATCGGGGTGGACGAGGTGGCGTTCATCACGCTGTTCCACCTGAAGAATGCGTGGGCGACGCGGGCCGGGCTGCGATATCAGGCGCGGGCGGACGACCTGACGCTGGCCGTGTCCGTCACGCGGTGACGAGCGCCGGCTCTGACTTGGGTGCGACCAAGGCCCGGGCATCCACCAGTGCCAGGGGACGGCCGAGCAGGTAGCCCTGGCCGCGGGGCACGCCGAGCGCGGTGAGGGTATCGAGTTCCGATCCGGTTTCGATGCCTTCGGCGACGATGAGGCAGCCGGTTTCGCGCGCGAAGAAGATGAGGGCGGCGGCGAGGGCGCGGCGTGCCGGGTCGGTGTCGACGGCGCGGGTGAGGCCCATGTCGAGCTTGATGACGTCGGGGCGGAGCTGGATGATGTGCTGGAGACTGGCGTAGCCGGCGCCGGCGTCGTCGATGGCGAGGCGGACGCCGAGGTCGCGAATGGGTTTCAGCGCCGCGTTCAGGGCCTGGTAGTCCTCGACGCGGGCATGTTCGGTGATTTCCAGCACGACGCGGCTGGTGTCCGTGCGGGCCAGGACCGCGGCGAGGCCGCCGCCGAGGACGGTGTCGGGCGAGGCGTTGACGGAGAGGAAGAGGTCGGGTGGGAGGGATTCGAGCGCGGTGAGCGCCTGGTCGAGGACGGCGAGTTCCAGTTCCGGCCCGCAACCGGCGGCGGCGGCGTCGGAGAACCAGACGTCGGGCGTGCGGTAGGGTTGGGGCATGAACCTGCACAGCGCCTCGAACCCCACGGGGCGGTTGGCGGCGAAGTCCCAGATGGGCTGGAAGACGAAGCCGAACGCCGCGTCCTGGATGACGGATTTGATGCGGTCGCGGCGGTCCTGCCGGTCCTGCTGGTCCTTCATGCGGGCGGTGATCTGGGTGGCGGCCATGTCGGCGAAGACGCGCATGACCTGCAGGTCGCGGTCGTTGAGCGATGCGTTGGCGTGGGGGCTGAGGCAGCAGAACATGCCGAGGGGGGTGCCGTCGGCCTGGCGGATCGGCACGCTCATGTGGGCGCCGATCGGGACGGCCCTGGTGATGGGCATGGCGGCGGCGAGGGGGTGGAGGGCGGTGTCGGGCATCAGTTCGGGGATGCGGCCGGCGAGGATGTGGCGGCAATAGACGTCGTCGAGCGACTGGGAGTCGCCGACCTTGATCAGCGCCTCGAGCCCGGGGGCATCGACCTCGCGGAAGACGGAGCGGTCATCGACGAACTCGGAGATGTAGGCGACCTCCATGCCGAGGTGGCGGCGGATGGATGAGAGGGCGACGCCGATGGAGCTGCCGTCAGGGCTTTCGGTGTTGTTGGCTGCGAGGCCCAGGACGTTTTCCAGCATCGCGATCCCTTGGGGTTGGAGCGGGCGGCGGCAGGGACGAAGACGTATCATGGGTTTGTCACCCGGATATTAACGTTTCGTCGGGAAAAGTGGCTAAGTGTTGAAAGTCCACCCGCCGTCGGACCGCTTTATGCAAGAGCGACGTTCCCAGTGAGCACCGCGGGCGACAGAACGTTTCGCGACCTCAAACGTCAGGATTGTAAATGTAGAGATACGAACCGGCGTCTTGCGTGCCGGTGACGAGCCAAAGGCCGTTTGCCCGTTCGGAGGACAATCCGGAAAACGTGATACTGGCATCCGGCAGCGGCGAGCCATGCAAGCTGATCCTGAGTGTTGCGCCCTGATATCCAGAAGCACCACTGATGCCGTCCCACCAAGCGTAGCTCTCGCCTGGCACAAAACCCCACAATGTGACGGCGTCTGCAACATGGAAATTCACGATCGTGTCCCAAACGATCCCGGGTGCCCGGGCATCAAGGAAGAACGTGTCAGTTCCTGATCCGCCGACGATGAAGTTCGAGCCGGTCCCGGCGTCAATAACGTTGTGCCCGCCCTGAATGGCGATGGCGTCATTACCCGACCCAGAATGCAAGAAAATATTCTGTGCATCAGTTGAGAAGGCCATATTGTCACTGCCAAAATACAGGTATTGAAGCTGAAGATAGTCCACGCCACCGACGAACGTGAACGCTTCTGCGACACCGTTCAGGCCTGTTGTCGCGTCAGTGAAATTGATCAAACGACCTTCTTGCGAGGGTGGAGTTGGGAAGGGATTGTGGCCGGCGTAGGAAGCACCTTGATCGACAACCACGCTGATGTCGGACACTTGAAGCGCAGAGTGGATCGTACCAAACACGTTTCCCACAACGTCGGTGTTCTGAGTCTCCATACCCACGTATATGCTTGTCAGTGACCACAAAGAGAGGTCCGCTTCGCCCGCGACTGGGGCTGGATCAACTTGTATCATCTTCTGCAAATGATAGTTCAAGTCGTAATTCAGTTGCCGGGGCACTGCTTGAGAAGCAGCAAATACAAGTGTCGGATCGTCATCCAACGTTCTGTTGACGACGAGCACATTATCGCTATGCCCGACGTAAACCATCCTTGTAAAATTGTCTCCTCTCGAATCGGAGATCGGTATCTGCATGAACGCACCAAACGTTGAGTACGACGGATTGTAGTTCGGGTTACCCGGAGAATTAAAGACAATGGTGAAACCGGTTCCAACTTGGGCGAGAACCTGATATTACTTGTAATAGTCCTGATCATAATGCGATGCAGCCTCAGTTATTCTTGTCAATAGACTATAAGTGATAGGATGGTCGAACGTTGCGGTGACTTGTGGAGAAGTGTTTTCGAGAAAAATATTTGCGCCTCCCAGGGGTTGAAACGCACCATTGTGACCGATCAAACTATATGTATATCTTCCGGGACCCGGACCATTGTAAGCACTCAAACCTGTGCTTTGATCATTGGTCATCCATGAGTAAGTGGCCGGCCCAAACAGTAGATCATACGTTGAAGGTGAGTAGAGACTTACCGCCGCTGGATTGATACCTTCAGACTTGTGCCATTGTTGAATATGCCATGCTGACTGCGGAAGCCCAAGAGGCGGATATGAATTCGGGACTTCGGGCCTCCCGTTGGTGGTTTGGCCATCGCGGAATTCGAAATTCGGACCATCGAGGTTCGGATTCGAGAATACCTGCATTGCTTCCCCCGTTGAAACGTCTTGTGTTTAACCCAAAACAATCTATCTACAAAGCCGCAACAAGTGCAACACTTGTTCGTTGCAATCAGTGTCAGAATCTTCGCCCCCCGCCGCTGAAATCAGTATACGTCGAAGAAAGTGGTTCACTGTCTCGCCGGGCGTGACAACAAAGGGGGCTTGTGCAGGCGTTCCCAGACGTCCTTCGCGCCAGCCAAATTCTATGAAGTGTGATAGCGGATCGACTCCGGCGGCCTTAATGTCTGCGTATTTCTCTACATAAGACTCCGGATTGAAATGTAGCTTAGACGCCGTTCTGACCTTAGTCGAGGTTAGTAGACCCTTTTGTAACCCAAAAACATCTTCTAAGTCTTTGGAAGACAATAGGATTTCGGTGTCCCACTCAGCTGGTCCAGTCTTTGGGCCAAACTGCAAACATCTGACTTCGACGTAAGGCAAATCATGTAATCCACAAATAAACCAAAAGAAGGTATCTCGCATAGTGGCTGGAGCCAGAGTGACAATTGGAGTTCCGGCTTGCGCGAAAGCTACATTAGCCATTGCTGAACCCATCGCTCCGACAATCTGCTTCGCCCCTTTGAATGCTGAAACCTGTTCTCCGAAAGGTAGTCTGGATGGATCTACGACAGTCAGCCCTTTGGCTTCCGCCTCTGCGAGCAAGCTCGCTTCGTTCACAAATCTGCGGGTCTGCATAGATGAGCGTGTGACGAGCAGCCGCTCTGCCCGTCCCGGCTGGACCTTCGCACCAACATCTCTGAGGCACTCCATCGCTAGCGGTGACATGTAACCGCCATGGTCGGTCAAGCCGTCCACCAAGATTACGCGATCCACGAGTACCGGATCCTCTCCGCTCTCGTGACAGTGCCCCGAGTGAATGCCAAGGTGTGCAAGAGACGCTCGCATAGCCGACCGTAACGGTTCAGCCGTGGCCTGGATCAGAAAGCAGAGTGGACGATCCCAGTGCTGTGTTACAAGCCACGCTTTCGGTAGCATCTCAACCAGCCAATGTCCGTAGTTGGCCGCCCCGCGTTTGCGACAGAGCACGGCATCGCCTGCAATTCGAGGCAGTTTACCTGCCGCACGCCGGATCGCATCACGGCTTTCGTCGATATGCTCTTGTGTGTGCTGAGTGACGCTGGGCGCGAACACATCAAGGTCGCGGGTGAACACTAGCCCCTCGCTCGCGACGTAAACGTCCTCCAGCACCAGAATACGGACCGACTGGGGATCAAACCATACTTTGCGCCAAGAGACATGCATCGCGGCGAAGTCGTCCGGAGCAATCCGGTCTTGATGCCAGATGGTCGGTGGAGGGATGAAAAAACCTGGAGAATGGATCTCCTTGAACAGGTCGCCTGGCTGGACTGAACGCATCGGCCGACATTGACTCGAAAATCAGCGTAGGCCAATTCGAGACTCGGTCGATGTCCGCCGCTACCAGTGGGCGGGCTGCTCACCGAGGTATGCGGTCAGTGCGCGAAGCGGCGGCGCGTGTTCGTGGTGCAGCACGCGGAACCGGTCGCGGGCGGCGGTTTCGTCTTCGGGTGTGCAGTAGCCGGCGGTTCGCAACCGTTGGAGCGCGGCGGCGAAGGCGGCGTGGTCGATGTCGTCGCCGCGGGGGGTATCCTGCCGCAACTGCCGGGCGAGGTCGACGACCAGGCGGGTGCCGATGCGGTGGCAGACCCGGGCGTGTTCGCCGGCGTCCTCGTGTTCCATGACGCAGACCAGGGCCGCGGCGTCGAGCACGGCGCCGATGGCGGCGAGCCAGCCGCAGTTCTCGTCGGTCGAGCGGAAGTAGACGAGGATGGGGTAGGCGCGGTGGGTCAACAGGACGTCGGCGGCCCAGGATTCCCAGTCCTGGAAGAAGCCAGGGAGGGCGGCGTCGCGGCCGGGGCCGATGCGGGAGAGGGTTTCGAGCAGGTGGATGCCGGAGGGGTGGCTGCCGATGCGGGCGCGGAGGCGGACGACGAGGGCCTCCCGCCGCATGAGGCCGGTTTGGACGGAGAGGAGGAAGGTGACGACGAGGGTGACGACGGCGAGACCGGAGAAGCCCGCGAAGGAGACGACGAAGCGGGCCGGGCCGGTCGAGGCTTCCTGTCCGCTGAGGCCGGTGGTGGCGAAGACGGAGGCGGCGGCGTGGAGGGCGTCGCCGAATGAGGTGCTGGGCTTCAGGCCCTGGCTCGCATGCAGCAGCAGGGTGTAGCCGATGACGAGGAGCTCGATCCAGACGATCAGTTCCAGCACGATCAGCAGGGGGCCGAGGGCGCCGAGGCGCGCGTGCCCCCGGCCGCCCCGGCGTGCCCACCACAGTCCGACACGCAGCAGCAGACGGCCCAGGAGCGGTCCGAAGCGGAGAGTTCGGCCCGAGGCGCGCGGGAGGACGACGGACCGGAACACGTCCGACAGCACAGCCGCCACCAGGATGGCGCCGGCCAGCGCCTCGAGGGCGCGCAGGATGTCAGGCAGGGGTGCTGCCACCGAGGTAGGTCTCGATCACGCGGGGGTCCGTGGCGAGGGCGGCGCTGGGGCCCTCGATGGTCACGCGGCCGGTTTCGAGGACGTAGCCGCGGTCGGCGACCTGGAGGGCGGCGCGGGCGTTCTGTTCGACCAGGAGGATGGCGCAGCCGTGGGAGCGGAGGCCGGCGATGATGCGGAAGATCTCGCGGACGATGAGGGGGGCGAGGCCGAGGCTGGGTTCGTCGAGCATCAGGAGGTCGGGCTTGGCCATGAGGGCGCGGCCCATGGCGAGCATCTGGCGCTCGCCGCCGCTGAGGGTGCCGGCGTGCTGGGTGCGGCGTTCCTGGAGGCGGGGGAAGAGGGCGTAGACCTCGTCGAGGGCGGTGCGGGCCGGGGCGCGGCCCTGGTGGCGGAAGCGGAAGCCGCCGAGGCGGAGGTTGTCCTCGACGGTGAGGGTTCCGAAGAGCTCGCGCTTTTCCGGGACGAGGGTCATGCCGGCGCGGACCCGGTCCTCGATGGAGAGGGGGGTGATGTCGCGGCCGAAGAGGTGGACCTGGCCGCGGCCGGGGTGGACGCCCATGACGGCGTTGAGGAGGGTGGTCTTGCCGGCGCCGTTGGGGCCGATGACGGTGACGATCTCGCCTTTCGCGATGGTGAGGGAGGCGTCGTGGACGGCGCCGATGCCGCCATAGGCGACGTGGAGGCCCTCCACCGCGAGGACGGCGGTCATGCCGGCGCGCCCAGATACGCCTCGATGACGGCCGGGTTGGCGCGGATTTCGGCGGCGGGGCCTTCGGCGAGCTTGGTGCCGAACTCCATGACGACGAGGCGGTCGGTGAGTCCCATCACGAACTCCATGTCGTGCTCGACGAGGAGGATGGTGACGCCGTCGTCGCGGAGGCGGCGGAGGAGGGCGGCGAGCTCCGCCTTTTCGGCGTGGCGGAGGCCGGCGGCGGGTTCGTCGAGCAGGAGGAGGGCTGGGTCGAGGCAGAGGGCGCGGGCGATCTCGACGACGCGCTGCTGGCCCAAGGCGAGGCTGTCGGCGGGGCGGGCGGCTTCCGCCAGGAGGCCCACGCGGTCGAGCTGGCGGCCGGCTTCGGTGAACAGGGCGGCTTCTTCGGTGCGGTCGAGGCGGAGGAGCCCGGGGAGGGCGCCCATGCGGCCGCGGAGGTGGGCGCCGATGGCGACGTTCTCGATGACGGACATGCCGGGGACGAGCTTCACGTGCTGGAAGCTGCGGGCGACGCCGAGGCGGGCGACGCGCTGGGGTGTGGCGTGGGTCATGTCCTGGCCGAGGACGCGGACCTGCCCGGCGGTGGGGGTGGCGACGCCGGTGAGGAGGTTGAAGGTGGTGCTTTTGCCGGCGCCGTTGGGGCCGATGAGGCCGACGATCTCTCCGGCATTCAGGTGGAAGGCGACGTCGTTGACGGCGACGAGGCCGCCGAAGGTCTTGCGAAGGGCGGTGGCCTGGAGGACGGGCGTGCCGGGGGTGGGCAGGGTGCGGCGGGGGAGGGGGGCGCCGCCGGTCATGCGTTTGGGGGTGGCGGGGCGCGCGCGGCGGCGGAGGAGGGGCCACAGCCCGTCGGGGGCGGTTTGCAGGAGGAGGACGAGCAGCACGCCGAAGACGATGGTCTCGTAGTTGCCGGCGTGGCCGAAGAGGCGGGGCAGGATGTTCTGGAGCTGGTCGTTGACGATCGTGACGAGGCCGGCGCCGAGGAGGGCGCCAGGGAGGGCGCCGGCACCGCCGATGACGGCCATGAGGAGGTATTCGATGCTGGCGTTGAGGCCGAACGGGGTGGGGTTCACGCTGCGCTGCATGTGGGCGTAGAGCCATCCGGCGAGGCCGGCCAGGACGGCGGCGTAGGTGAAGGCGAGGATCCGGGTGGCGATGAGGTCGACCCCGAAGCTGGCGGCGGCGCCGGCGCCGCCGCGCAGGGCGCGGATGGCCCGGCCGGCGCGGCTGTCCAGCAGGTTGCGGGTGGCGAGCAAGGTGAGGGCGACGGCGATCCAGACGACGAGGAAGTAGCCGCGGGACGAGGTGAGCGCGGTGTCGCCGAAGCGGAGGGGTGGGATGCCGGAGATGCCGTCGTTGCGGCCGAAGACGTCCAGGTTGGCGAAGACGTAGTAGAGGCTGACCGACCAGGCGATGGTGCCGAGCGCCAAGTAATGGCCGGAGAGGCGGAGGGTTATGGCGCCGATGCCGAGGGCGGTGACGCCGCTGGCGAGCATGGCGCAGGGGAGCGTGAGCCAGGGGGAGATGCCGAGCTGCGTGGTCATGAGGGCGGTGGTGTATGCGCCGAAGCCCATGAAGGTGGCCTGGCCGAACGAGGTCATGCCGCCATAGCCGGTGAGGACGACGAGCCCGGTGGCGACGATGGCGGCGATGCCGGCGTAGTTGGCGAGGGTGATCCAGAAGTTGGGGACGGGGAGAAGGGGGAGGCAGAGCCAAACGGCCAGGAGGGCGATGGGCGCGAAGCGGGTCATGGGCTGTCGCCGTGTGCGACCGTGCCCTGACCCCGGCCCTCTCCCGACGGGAGAGGGAGCAGGACGGTCATCATTCTTCCTCCGCGGGGCTGCGGAGGGAGCGCCAGAGGAGGACGGGGATGATGACGGTAAAGACGATGACCTCCTTGAAGGCGCTGGCGTAGAAGCTGGAGAGGCTTTCGACGCAGCCCACCAGGATGGCGGCGAGGGCGGCGAGGGGGTAGCTGACGAGGCCGCCGATGATGGCGGCGACGAAGCCCTTGAGGCCGACCAGGAAGCCGCTGTCGTAGTAGACGGTGGTGAGGGGCGCGATGAGGATGCCCGACAGGGTGCCGATGGCGCCGGCCATGAGGAAGGCGATGCGGCCGGAGAGCGAGGTGGCGATGCCGACGAGGCGGGCGCCGAGGCGGTTGATGGCGGTGGCCTGGAGCGCCTTGCCGGCGAGGGTGCGGCCGAAGAAGAGCGCGAGGGCTGCCATGAGGCCGAGGGTCGTGCCCAGGATCCACAGGGATTGGCCGGAGACGACGAGGCTGCCGACCGTCATGCGGGCGTCGGAGAAGCCGGGGGCGCGATAGCCCTCGGGGCCGAAGAAGACGAGGCCGAGGCCGACCATTGCGAGATGGACGCCCAGGCTGGCGATCAGGAGGACGAGGACGGAGGCCTCGGCGAGGGGCTGGAAGGCGATGCGGTAGAGGT